>JAGPEQ010000015.1:0-20483 GCA_018056955.1 Bacteroidales bacterium
AACTTGCGCAGAGCACCCTTAGATTGATCGGTTATTGCAACTATACGCGATGCTGCCTCGGTTTTCCCCACCTTCCCCTCAAGGTGCTGTTTTAACAGGCGGAATGCTATGGCAGGCTCTGTGGTAGTTCCTGATTTTGAAATGACTACTATTGAATAGGTGTGCTTATCGAGTAACTTTAAAAGCTCGGCATGGTAATCCTCACAAATGCTGTTGCCTGCAAAAAGCACCTTTGTGCCACCGTTGTCGAGCATGGAAAAGCTATTGCCCAAGGCCTCAATCACAGCCTTTGCTCCAAGGTAAGAGCCGCCAATACCTACCACTACCACAAACTCACTCTTGGAACGGAGCTCATTGGCAACCTTTTCAATGCTTTTCAGCTGATCGTCAGTGATTTCGGCAGGTAAGGTTACCCAGCCCAAAAAATCGTTCCCTTTTCCAGTCTTCCCTTCAATAAGCTTTTGGCAATCGTTTACCTTGTTCTTAAGCGAAAGCACATCGCTAGCATCAACAAACTGGTAAATGTTGTTAAGTTTAACCTGTAGTTTACTCATCTTTGTCTATGGTTTATGTATTCCAATCATTGTTAAATTAACTAGCATCACCTGTTATCAAAACTGGTCATAGTAACCTGGAAATGGCTTTTGGGAAATTTGGTTTTACCACACCTGCACTTTAGCTTTCGGGTTTTATCAACCTTAGCGCTTTTGGGTGCCACCCTCCGATTGCACCCGTAAGCAAGCAGCAATAAAAAAATTGCCGCAACAGGGAATACTATTTTTAGAAGATTTCTCATTGCTCCGCGAAGTTACAAAGAATTTAAAATCAAAGTAATTTTGATTTCAAGTATGGTTTGATAATAAATTGCCTATATTCTATATTTCAACCGTTTGAAGCTGAAACCACACTTATTCAAATAAAAATTATAACAAAAGCTAAATTTGCAGTTTAAACTAATTCCTAAATGCAGAAAGGGGAAACGCTAGTTGGTAAAGACCTAAAGCAGGTTGAAGCATGGTTATCGGAATTGGGATTCCCTACCCACTATGGAGTTAAGCTTACTGGATGGATTTATCGTAAGCGAATTCAGAATTATGCTGATATAAATGATATTCCCAAGCATATACTAAAAGCGCTAAAAGATGAATTTGGTGAGGTGCGTGGTCACATCGGCTATGAGCGATATCCCGGAACCGATGGTTCAGTAAAATACCTGTTTACCAATGCACAAGGGCAACACTACGAATCAATTTTCATGGACAATGGCAAGCGTAAAACGCTTTGCGTGTCAACTCAGGCCGGGTGTCGCATGGGATGTAGGTTCTGTATGACCGGGAGTATAGGTTTCAAAGGTAATTTGGATGCCGGCAGTATTGTAGGACAGCTGTTAGCAATCCCCGAAAGTAAAAGTGTAAACCGATTGGTTATCATGGGCATGGGTGAGCCTTTCGATAACTGGGTTGAAGTTAGCCAAGCGCTGGAGATTTTAACATCGGCCTGGGGGGTTGCCTTTGGAAGGTCAAACATTACGCTCTCAACCGTTGGTATCCTTGATGGTTTAGAGAGGTTCTTGATGAACCCGCCATGCAATCTGGCCATTAGCCTTCATTCGCCCTTTCCCTATGAAAGGGCGTTGCTGATGCCATCGGAAGTAAAAAATCCGATTAGCCGAGTGGTTGACATACTACTCAAACACCCCATACCAAAGCCTTTACGGCTCTCGTTTGAGTATGTTGCTCTAGGAGGAATTAACCTGAGTGAACAGCACGCCAAAGCTGTGTGTGAACTGCTGAAAGGGCTGAATTACCATATCAATATAATTCCCTGGAACGAGCACTCTGCTGCTAGCGAATTCAGGAAACCAACCCCTGTGGAGTTGGAAAACTTTACTCGCTGGTTAAACCAGCATGGAGCGCTTTGGACTATACGTCAATCAAGGGGAAACGAGGTTGGGGCGGCCTGTGGCCAAATGGCCGGCAAACGCATTGATCTAAAACGTATTTAAACGATTGCTATTTCTTTTTCCTTGTTAAATCCAATAGCCCATTAATAATTGTAAGCGGATGTGCTGGGTTTCCTGGTATGTACAGGTCAACCCTGTGGTTCTCCAGGAAACTTCTATCCAAGGCTGGGCTATCAGCAAAAATACCACCACTTATGGCATCAGTACCAATTAGGACAATGACTTTAGGATCGGGAGTTGCGTTGTAAGCAATCTCTAGGGCTTTTGCCATGTTCTGGGTGATTGGACCTGTTATTGCTATGCCATCGGCATGGCGGGGCGAGGCAACAAACTCAATTCCGAAACGGCTCATGTCGAACTGAACGTTGTTGGCCGCATTTAACTCCCACTCGCAACTATTATCGCCACCAGCGCTAACCTGCCTAAGTTTTAACGATTTCCCAAAGATTTTTCGGATCTCTTTGCGAACTGTTACGGGGTTAACTTCTATTGCGAAATCATCGCCTTCCTTTACTATTAGTCTCTCCCGTTCGTTAGTTGAAATTTTATAATCCGTAGTGAACTTAATTTTTTCGGGAAATCTTAGTGCGCATTCCCCACAAAAGGTACACTTGCCCAAGTCGATTGAAACAGGATTGCTGCTAATCGCATTCATAGGGCAAAGGTCAACTAATTCCGTTACGTTTACCTTATGTGAGTTAATGATGGGTCTTCCCCTAAATATTCCGGGAACCTTTGCTGTTCTAACATCGGGTATGAATTGTTTACCTTGGTGGTATAGAATTTTTAAATTGTCTAGCATGGCAAATAGTTTTATAGGTCGTGTCCGCAATATGATAGGTTAAAACTCTTGTTACAAATCGGGAAATCAGAGATTTCGTTATTACGAACCGCAAGTGCAAGCGCAAGCCAGTTATGGAATGAGGGATCTTTCACCTTGTAAACGGCAAGATCTCCATCGGCATCCGTAATGGCACAATGGCAGATCTCACCCCTCCAGCCCTCTACCAATGATATTGAGAATGCATTTGGTTTAAGTTTAATGGGCATTTCATAGTTGGCCTTGCTTTCCGGAATATCCTTTAGCAACTGACGAATATAGGCCATGGATTGCCATATCTCTTCCCTGCGAATTTGTGCCCTTGAGTAAACATCACCATGGTGTTTTAGGATTGGCTTATGGTTTAGCTGTGGATATAAAGCGTATGGATGAGTGGTTCTGATATCTCTTAGGAGGCCACTCATGCGTGCCGACATTCCTACTGCCCCAATGTTCAGAACATCATCATAGGAAACTGTGCCGGTACGTTCAAGTCTTGACAGAGCACTTGGCAGTTTAAATAGTTCCTTGCACATCTCATTGAAGTCAGGCTCATAATCATTTAATATCTCATTGAGCCTATCGCCAAGTTCCTTTGTAAATGGAAATTGTGTTTTTCCTGGTCGTATCAAACCTTTTGAAAGCCTGTTCCCCCCCCATTCCTGAATAAAGTTTATAATTGGAGTTCTTAATCGGCCAAAAACAGAACTACCCAACTGGTAGGCAATATCGGTGCAAATGGCGCTTAAATCGCCAGTATGTATGGCAATTCGTTCAAGTTCTAATGCTAGGGTTCTGTAAAAGTCGATTTCAGGTTTTGGGTCAAAACCACTTAAACTTTCCCAAAGGTAGCAAAAAGCAGTTGTATGGCCAGCAACAGTATCACCAGCAATGCTTTCGGCAAGAGTTACCCGTTGAAGCAGTTTCTTTTTTTGCAGGAAAAGATTCTCTAACCCTCTATGTTGATACCCAAGTTGAATTTCCAGATGGAGAATTTGCTCTCCGTTGCAAATAAACCGGAAATGACCGGGTTCAATTATGCCCGCATGGATTGGCCCTACCCCTACCTCGTGAAGTTCTTCGCTGTCAATGGAGTAAAATGGGTAATTATCCATAACACTTGACTTGTCAGCTCTATTGTAGGGGTATCGAACCGGTTTCATCCAGGGGTGGTTCTCGAAAACTACTCCAAAATTTTCGTGTATTTCCCGCTCAAACTTCTCGAAGCAAAGCAGCCTGCTCGACATCGATTCTAATTTTTTGGATGAGTCCACCAGGCACGAGCTTATATAAATTTCATGGCTTGTGTCATCGGCAATGCAGCTTACAAGTTTGATACTATTGCCTTGGATGTACCCAAAATAGTTTACGCAATGTCGATCGGCATGCTTAGAAAGCAACGAAATATTTGTTTCACTGAATTGTTGATAATCCAACACTGGAATATCAGCCACTGGAATAGTTTGGTTATTTTTTATTGATATATAGTTCATGTCTTTTATGATAAGAACATTACACTCTCTTTAATTAGTTGAACAAAAAAATCGGGTGGGGTTAACCCAAGGTATATCGATAAAATGATTAATGCATACTGCGAGTAGGATTCCCATGGTTTTATTATAGGGACATTGCTTTCGTCGAAATTAGTCAAAGGTGTAAAAAGCACCTTGAGTATATTTTTTGCAAAAGCCCAAATTATTATTGTTAACAATAATAGCACAGCAATGAGTATGAATATTTGGTGCCCTTCGAATAATGCTCTGAAGATAAGGAATTCGCTCACAAATAAACCCGAAGGTGGCATTGCCGTTGCACTGATGAATCCAAGCAAAATGACAATAGCCCCAGTAGGATTGTATTTAAAGTAATTACCTATATGGTAAATATTTTTATCTTGATATACTCTGTAAATTTGGTTGTACTGAAAGAAAAGGCTTGATTTAACAAAAGCATGAAGCACGATGTGTAAAATTGCAGCATAGTACCCTATTCCACCTACCGATATAGCAAGCATAACCAATCCCATGTGTTCAATGCTTGAGTAAGCAAACATGCGCTTTATATTTTTCACCTTTATCATATAAACAGTAGCCACAAAAATTGATAAGACAGCTGAAATTCCTATCACAAGGTTGGCCCAATATTGTATAGGTGTATTAGCAATTATTTTGTAAGTTCTAAAAATGCCAACTACACCCATATTCATAAGTACGCTCGATAATAGTGCTGCAATAGGCCCTGGGGCTTTATCTTTTGCATCTACACCTGCAGTAAACATAGGAACAAGGCCTGCCTTGACTGTAAAGCCCGTAAAAATAAATAGGAATGCCAGCTTTAGCCAAAATTGATTAAGGGTTGTGGCACGGGATATCATGTATTGAAATGAAAGGCTGTCAGAGCTAGCCTTCCCCAATGAAAGACTTAGAAAAAGAATTCCTATAAATATGAACGCAACACTAACCGCACATATAAATACATACTTCCAGGTACCCTCAAGGGCAAGCTTATTACGGTGATGATAAATTAATGCCGATGCTGCAAGTGTAGTAATTTCGGCAAAAATCCACATCACTGCAATATGGTTTGCAAGATATGCAAGTCCTATTGCTGCAATTAAAATTATCAGCGCGGAAAAATAAATTGATTGCGATTTGGCAGGTTCATTGTGTAGGTCAATGTAACGATGGCTGTGAAATATTGCAGGAATTGAAATTGTACTCAAAACAAGCAATAGTAGGACTCCAAGCGAATCAAAAGTAAAGTATTCGGCCTCAGTTATATTTAAATGGAAATATGCATAAATTGTAAAACCCCATTGCAAAACAATGAATAATGAGGTAAGAATATAATTGACCAACTTATTCCTGTTGATAAATAGTCCTGCTCCTATTGATAAAGCCCCTAATAAGTATAGAATAGTCATTATCATGAGTTTAGGTTAATTAATAGTCCTTAAGATTACTTAATTCTTCAACATCGATGTTTTTGAAAACATCACCAATTTTATTTAAGAAAATGCCCAGAATCAGGACACTGGCAAAAATATCGAGCATTACACCAAGGTTTACAAGCATTGGCATTTCGTTCCCTACGGCTAGAGATAAAACAAAAACACCATTTTCTATTACAAGGTAACCCATAACATGTGTGATGATCTTCCTGCGCGAAGCGATGATGTATAGCCCAAAAAAAATTGTGGAGAGAGCAACAACAAAGAATATCTTATCGAGGTTGGGATCCTTAATGGTTCCAGATAGAAGGATTGTAGTTACCACAATCAATGTTGTGATAATTAATGAAACAAAGTATGGAACGTATGGCTCTGCCTCGCGTGTTATTTTGTTTCTTTTTAGGATGTGTGCCATAAATAACGGAACTGCAACCGACTTAAAAACTATAGTCTCAAGCAAAATCAATATTAGGTTGAGGGTATTGATTTCGTGCAGCTGGATAAATGTCACGACAAACAAAATCACCCCTTGGAATGCTAACACTTTCAGATATGTCAGTAGCCGATTAGCAATTGACATATAAAGCAGCGTTATCAGAAATGTTATTAGCAGTACGTTTATCATTGCGTTAACTTTTATTACTGGTTTAAATGAATTTTCCAATTATAAGTAACACGCCAAAGAAAATAAGCAGTGCCACCGATGAAAGTGCCATAATAAACTGTGGGTTATGGCTCATTCTGAAACGTGCCATAAACGATTCCACTAGCCCCATAAACACAGCTAAAATAAACTGGGTGAAAAAGAACAATGGAATAGAATACTCGTAATGGATGGTTCCAACAAAGAGGTTGAAAACAATTGCTGCATATATGGCAAACTTCAAATATCCAGCAATAAGAATTAACCCTAAATCAAAACCGCTATTGTCTAGTATCATAACCTCATGAATCATGGTTAACTCAAGGTGAGTCTTTGGATCGTCAATAGGCATGCGACTATTCTCAACCATTGAAATCATTACAAGTACAAAAGAACCTAATGCTGCAATAGCGTAAGTAGTGTAAGAACCTAAGTGCAGTGCTGAAAAAATCTCATGGAAAGAGGTATGTCCAGTAAGCAAAGCTAAGGAGCCCATAAGGATAAAAAATGCAGGCTCTGCGAATAGTGAGAATAATGCTTCGCGGCTTGCCCCCATTCCCTCAAAACTGCTACCGGTATCCAACGCTGCAATTATACTGAAGAATTTACCTAAAGCCAGTATGTAGGCAAAAAGAATAAAATCCCCCTGAAAGCT
Organism: Bacteroidales bacterium; assembly: GCA_018056955.1. Classification (GTDB taxonomy): domain Bacteria; phylum Bacteroidota; class Bacteroidia; order Bacteroidales; family Tenuifilaceae; genus Tenuifilum; species Tenuifilum osseticum. The sequence goes on from JAGPEQ010000015.1 coordinate 7,032, forward strand.
AAATAATCCTTTAGAATTACCAATCGGCACAAGTAGCATAGCAATTACTACGGTAGAGAAATAGATGGTTGGAGCAATTTGAAAAATAAAACTGGTGGTTTTGCTGTAAACTGCCCCTTTCTTAAATAATCTAATGACATCGCTTAGGTGCTGAAATAGTCCAGGTCCTTTACGACCCGATGCTATACTTTTTGTCCTGTTAATTATACCCGTATAGAATATTGCCGCTAAAATTATCAGTATCGCACTTAACATGATTATAAATGTTTGAGTATTTCAATAAGTTGTAACAGTTTCTCGTATAGTAATGGAATAGCAATTATTGCAAGAATAAACGTTATCCCATAAATGATATAGTACTGCAGCCTTCCATTCTGCAGAAAGGTAAACTTACCCATGAAAAACCGTATTGATTGAATGGGTTTGTCAATCAGTAACTTTTCAATCTTATCGTATGGGCTCGATTCAAATTCAGCATGCCTTGGAAAAACGTTTTCCACAGTTTTTTCTTTTTTGAAAACTAAAAGGATAAATCGGAATAGTTTGTAATATGACCGAGCAAAGGAGTTTGCAGTGTACTGCATTTTTTTTGTTTCACCGGTATAGCCACAGCCCCATGTTTCATCAGCAGAAATAGCATGTTTGCGTTGTACCATTTGTCTAATACCGAATATTATAGCAGTAAATACAAGCAACAATGCAAATGAAAATGATATCATCTGGAGTATCTCAGAATTACCTCCTATGCTTGTGCTGGTATTGTTTTGATCTAGTGCGATGAAAAGGTTCAACGGCTTACTAACTATTGTTAAAAACGCATTAGGGAATAGCCCAATTGCAACAATTAGTGCGGTGATAAAGTAAAGTGGAAGAATTTGACCAAACGATGCCTCGGAAATTTGATGTTTAAATTGATGCCGAGGATTTCCAAGGAAAACTATCCCAAATGCTTTGGTAAAGCAAAGTAAAGCCAGTCCGCCGATCAGAACAAGTGCAAGAATCGAAAAAATTACTGTAATTATTATTCCGCTGTCTGCACTTGGAAGCCAATTATACAATCCACTGTATATTAAAAATTCAGATATAAAACCGTTAAATGGTGGAAGTCCCGATATTGCAAGTGCAGCAATAAGGAATAGGAATGCTGTTTGTGGCATTTTCTTGATTAAGCCACCAAGCTTTTCGATTTGAACAGTATGGGTTGCTTGGTAAACAATGCCAGCCGAAAAGAAAAGTTGAGACTTAAATAGCGAGTGGTTAAGCGTGTGAAGGAGTGCACCTGCAAAACCAAGCGATGCAACGATTAAATTCTGGGTGCCAAGCCCAACACATCCAATTCCAATTCCTAGTCCTATTATTCCAATATTCTCTATGCTATGGTATGCCAATAACCGTTTTAAATTGTGTTGCAGGATGGCCAGCATAACTCCATATATTCCCGATATTGCCGAAAATGCAATAATTATATATCCAATTACCTCAAGGTTGGTATTCTGCAATAGAATAACTCGGAGTATTCCGTATATACCTATTTTTATCAGTACCCCTGACATTATTCCCGAAACATGGGCTGGAGCTGCAGGATGTGCATAGGGCAGCCATGTGTGAAATGGAACAAAGCCAGCCTTAATGGCAAATCCGATAAAAAGGAATATGAACAGAACCAGAGAAACCGAGTTCCCATGCTCATGTGTAAATTGCGATATGGATAAGAAGTCGTAACTGCCAGTTTTTGCTGCAACCCAAACAAATCCGAGTAGCAAAAATATTATCGATACATGTGATTGTATCAAGAAATTAATTCCAGCTTTTATTGTGGAAACCTTGTTGTGCTCAAATATAACCAGCACAAATGCGCTGAGAGCCATTATTTCCCATGTTAGTAGAAATACTATCGAATTTTGCAATCCGCAAAGGCTCAGCAAGGCAGTATGTAGCAAGATGAACGCAGTAACGTGTAGGGTGATGCTGTTGCGCATGGTTAAATACTCTCTCATGTAGTAAATTCCGTACAGGCCTCCGGTTAAAATGGTGAAATTGATTATTAATATAAACCATGCCGAGAGCGCATCAATTCTAACTGGAATTTCGCCTGTTACTGCGTTGCCTGAGAATATGAATTGGTAGTTTTCTCCACCTAAAACGTTTATAGCGATATACGATGATAGAATAGCATTAAGTATTACTGCAAGGTATGCAACTATTCCTCGCCATTTTATACTCATAAATGGCATTGCCAGAAAGGCAATTAGCGGTATAGTTAGAAATAATTTTAATGCTTCCATCAATACACTTTAAAATGAGAATAGGTTTAGTGCTGAAAGAATAAAAATGGCCAATATGAATACTATTCCATACAGCACGTACGACTGTATTCGCCCATTCTGAATAAATCTGAAGTAATTTGCGGTGAAAAGAATCCGCTGAGTTATCAGATTTATAAAACGAGTTTCGAAGAAATCGGTGTAGAACGAGAAATACTGCCTTTTATGCGGGAAGATTTCCCCGCTATTTAGTTCGTTATACTTTTTCTTTTCAATCAAAAAGAAGTTGAATATTTTTCCCAACTGTTTCGAGAACGACTTTCCGGTATACTGTATGCGAGGCGTTGGATTTGTATATCCGCATCCCCATGTTTCGTCTGCTAAAATGGATTTGTTTTTTGTTGATATTTTCCTGATGCCCCATACTACAAGTATCACGGCAAAGACTGCGAGCGAAAATACCATTATAGATTTCAGCGTGTTCGAGAAATCACTTGAAAATGCTGGGTTTATTGGTAATCCATTTGAGAAATCCTTAATTATGAAGTTTATTGTGTTTACATAGAATGATGGGAAAAATGCAACGCTTAGCATGGCCGCAATAATTGCCAATTGCGGAACTATCATTAGGTTTGATACTTCGTGGGGTTTATGATCGAGACTAGTTCTAGGTGTCCCAGTGAATATCACGCCATAAGTTTTTGCGAATGTCAATAGCGACAAACCTCCAATTATGCTCAGTCCAGCAAAGGATAGGATAAGTAGAATTGTTAATCCATTATCGCCAGTGCCAAAGCCATTCACCAATCCGCTGTAAATTATAAATTCCGATACAAAACCATTGAAAGGTGGAAGTCCTGCAATTGCAACTGCTCCAATTAAAAATAGAAATGCAGTTTTGGGCATATACTTTGACAGTCCGCCCAACTTATCCATATCCCTTGTGTGCGTTTGCTGGTAAACCGAGCCCGCGGAGTAGAATAGCAGCGATTTAAACAAGGAATGGTTCAGCACATGGAGCAGAGCTCCTCCAAAACCTAAAAAGTATATTATGTCAGATTTTATACTAATGCCAATGAGGCCAATTCCAATGCCAATTCCAATTATTCCGATATTCTCGATTGTACAGTACGCAAGCATGCGTTTAAAATCCCGGTGTGCAGCGGCATTTAGAATTCCATAGATACCAGTGAGTACGGAGATTGAAATAACTATTTCACCTAAAAGTAGATGATTGTTTGTGAGGTAGGAGGCAACCCTGATTATACCGTAAATACCCATTTTAACTATCACACCAGACATTACGCCCGATACATGCGAAGGAGCAGAGGGGTGAGCATGTGGTAGCCAGCTATGTAGTGGAATAAATCCAGCCTTAAGTCCAAAGCCAGTGAAGAATACTAGGAATAACCATATGTTATTATTGCCGATGAAGAATGATTGTAACGAATCGAAATTAAATGAACCAGTAACAGCGTATAACCAGATAAAACCAACGGTTAAAAATACTATGCTGATGTGCATTTGCACAAGGTAGTTTATGCCAGCCTTAAGCGTTTTGGGATTATGCCCATCGAACATAACTAGCATTGCCGAAGACAACGACATTATTTCCCAAATCACAAGGAATACAAATCCATTCTGTACAATGCAAACCAAAATCATGGAAAGATGGAATATGGCAAACATTATCCAGTGCAAATTCAACTTTGCTGCGGGGTTTGAGTATCCTTTTAGGTATCCGAGCCCATAGATCGCCCCGGTTATTGAGGTAAAGTTGATGATTAACAGAAACCAAGCGGAAAGCCCATCTATTTTTATTGGGACTGATCCTATTGCTAGCCCTAAATTTAACTGGTACGCCAGTGCATTTCCCATCAGTGCTGACAAAGCCATCCAACTGCTAACCAATGCAACAACTACTATTGTAGCAATTGCTACTATTCCACTAATGCTTTTTTTGCTATTGCTATAAGTCATAACAAGTTACCAAATTCAGAATAAAAAAAGATACTATAACTTTCCCTTGGTGATATAGGTTCCCCCCAATGTTTACATTTCAAATCTATACTATCGAATGAGAATTTTAACACTATGTAATTCTTAAAAAGCAGATTTGCACCTATTATTAGTAATTCTTCATTCAGGGTGCAAAGTAACGAAATAATGAAATACGTTATTTCCCATAATTCATTTTATTTAACTTAGTTTTATATAAATTTAGGCTTTCATAAAATAGATCTTCTAGCATAAATGATAAATATTATGGAGATGAATGATACACTTAGAATTATTCTTAACCGCAAAAGCGTGCGCAGCTTCACTGGCCAGGAAGTAAGCAATGAACTACTTGAAGAACTTGCCCGTGCGGGTATGGCTGCACCCTCCGCAAGAAACCTTCAACCATGGGCATTTGTTATTGTTACTAACCGGGCCACCCTGGATACTCTTGCTGAGCGTTTACCCTACGCCAAAATGCTTTTCGAGGCACCTGCCGCAATAGCTGTTTGCGGCGACCTTTCCAAAGCAGGCGATAGCCCTGAAGGATACTGGGTTCAGGACTGCTCTGCTGCTACGCAAAATATACTGCTTGCCGCTGAGGCAATGGGTTTGGGGGCTGTATGGACAGGCGTTTACCCCCGCCCCGATAGGGTTGCAATTGTAAAGGAAGTTTTAGGACTCCCCGATAACGTTTTACCCCTCAACGTTATACCAATTGGTTTTCCTAAAGGGGAGCATCAACCCAAGGAAAAGTTTAAAGTAGAAAATATCCACTGGCAACACTGGTAGACTAAATGCTACCTATCAAAGTGCTAGCGGTCAATTCGCGGTAACGCTCGGTAAAACTTGTGCAAACCTGTTTTACCTGCTTCAACTCTGGGATATCGGGTTCAATCTCAAACCCATAGCTATCGAGTTTTTCCTCAACAAAAGCAATTGTTAGGTGTTCAACATGAAGTGCAGGCTGATAACCAATATCTTTACTCTCGCTAATTAACACCTCGTTTAGCAGCTCACAGTTAACCATCAAGTCGAGGAGGTTGCGCATGAGTCGTTGGGGTATTTTTAGATTAACAGATAGTTCAAGGTTTGTAGCCGGTTTCTCTCCATTCATAAATCGTTTAACAATGGTGCTTAGCACCAGCAAGGCTAACAACTTCCGATTTTTATGGCTTATATGGGTTGTTTCCCTTTCAAATTCATACATATCGACATTTTGGTATGCAAAAGATATTTCAGCACCAAATAACACGATTTGCCAGCTTATTTGAACCCAGAAAAGGAATAAGGGTAAAGCTGCAAAACTCCCGTAAATCGCGTTATATCGGGAAACCCCAATTTGAAGGGTGATATACAACCACTGGAGAATTACAAAACCAGAACCAGCAATAATTCCTGCAACAATACCGGATTTGTAGGAAACCTTTGTGTTAGGAATAGCTATAAAAATAAAACTGAAAAGTATCCAAATTAATAGATACGGCAAAAACTGGAGCATATCAATCAGGAATGGGCTGATGTAGCTCACATGCTCATGCTTTTCAGCAATGCTTGTCACTGTAGTAGCAAGGAAAATATGAATACTCCCGGAAGCAATAAGTAGAATCGGCGAAATGAGCATAATGGAAAGATAATCGGTAAACTTGCGTACCCAGCTGCGAGGTTTTTCTACCTGCCAGATATCGTTAAAGGCATGCTCAATGCTGGATAGCACGTTGATAACTGACCAAAAAAGGAGTACAACACCAATTCCAGCAATTAAGCCGCCCCCGGTTCGTGCTAGTAGAGAGTTTGCAAACACAATAACCTTATTAATCACCTCTTCCTGTCCCTTAAACTGGGTAGTTAACTGCTGTTCAAGGTATCGTTCAAACCCAAACCCCTTTGCAATTCCAAATGCCATTGCAAAAATTGGAACAATGGACATTAGTGTGTAATATGTTAAAGCCGAAGCCTTAACAATTACCTTATCCTCAAAGAAACCCTTGAGCGCAAGCAAGAGCACCCGTAAATACTTAAATGGCCATTTCAGCTTAGGCGGAAGCTCATCAAGGTTCATGCTCCATATACCATGAAGCAGGAAACGCTGAACCTTTTTATACAGCTCCATTATCCTGTTTGGTTTTCGTTGTTTGCTCATTGCATTAGTTTTTTAGGGCGAATACTTTGCCTGGTTTGCTACTTACTACTCCCGAAAACTCCAAATTAAGAAGCGAGGATAAAACGGTTGAAACCGGAAGTCCTGTTCCAAGGGCAATCAGGTCAACGGTTTCTTCCCCTTTTTCCTTCAGAAAGTTAATAATTTTTTTCTCCTCGTTGGTAAAATGATCAAAGTTTATTGTGTACTGCTTAACGGTTTGGGTTTTACTGGTAGTGCTCCAACCCAGCAGGAACTCAATATCGTCGGCCGACTCCACCAGTGCTGCCTTGTTCTGTTTTATTAACATGTTACAACCCATGGAGTATGTTGATGTTACATTGCCGGGCACGGCAAATACATCGCGATTGTATGAGTTTGCAATATCGGCTGTTACAAGCGCACCACCCTCCAGGGCGCTTTCAACCACAATGGTTGCATCGGATATGCCGGCAATAATCCTATTTCGCCTCAGAAAGTTATTGGGGTCAAATGGCGTTCCAGAAATAAAATCGGTTACCAGAGCTCCCTGCTCAACCATCTCCTTAGCTACCGCCCTGTGTGCTACAGGATAAATGGTATCCAGACCATGTCCTAGCACTGCAACTGTTTGCAGGTTATTTTTCAATGCGCTTTTGTGAGCTACGATATCAATCCCGTAAGCTAATCCGCTAACGATTATTGGGTTATGACCCTTGGCGGCAAGTCCATTTACAATGGCTTCGCATGTTTGCTTCCCGTAAGCCGTTGCCTTTCGGGTTCCCACTATGCTGATTATCTTATCAGAATTAAAGTTTATGCTGGAATGAGTTTTCACGTAAAGCATTACTGGGCCGTCCTCACACTGGCGCAGCCTTTCGGGATATTCAGGGTCAGTAAAGTATAGGGCTTTAATTTTATACCTCTCAATAAACTCAATCTCTTTCTCGGCAAGGTGTAACACATTCTGGTTGACCACTTCAGCTGCAATGGTTTCGCCAACGCCAGGTATTTTAAGCAGCGCTTTTTTGGATTGACGAAAAACCGCCTCGGCACTTCCGCAGTAGGCAATTAAACGTTTAGCAGTTATACTCCCTACCTTTGGGATAAGCTCAATTGCTATGCGATATTGCAACTCGCTTTCGCCCATGCATTATGCTTTCGATAGTTGGTTAAGGGAACTCTCCATTTTCTGGTATTGCTCTGCTGTTAACGACACAACCGAAACGGGAGGGTATTTCATGATCTTATTCCCCTTTTTTACATAAATGTGTAGCTGTTTTTTTGGCCATTTGTGGGTAATCTCATACTTGTAGAATTCTGAGTGTGGTATTTCCATCGATATCTTTTTACCACCCCAAGGACGTAGCTTGAAAGTACGAATAACCAGCTTGTTGCCCTCATCGTTATACGAGATAAATGCAGCATCCATCCAAATAAAATACCCGAAAAACATCAGGTAAAGTATTACAACAATGGCTATCACCCATCCCTGGCTAATTCCAATACTACTCTCAATATAATCGGGAATTGATGTTAAGTACATTAATACTATAACAATTACCACCACTACTGCTAAAACAAGCTTCAGGGAGTGGATTCCATATACAGTGTCCTGGTTATCAAATTTCATAATGCATCAATTTTCTAGTTTGCGCCTATTTAGCTCTCTTAAAATGGCAAAACGCTGTTCGGTAAAAATATTTGGTAACGACGGGTCAAAGCCATAAAGCCCATGTATCCATCGTAATGTATCAGTTAGGTTACCGTAGGGTATAATTGTTGCAACATTATATCCCCTGTTGGCAAGGTTTAATGTTATGGATTTTGCCATTCCGTAACGTTGCAAAAAGGTAACATTCTTATTGCTATGCCCTACACCACACCCCTCCATAAGCGATGTAAGATAAAGAATATTATCGGGGTTGTGGCTAATCAGTAATGCTGAAACATGATCGATATTGTTTAGCAGAAATTTAGTTACCTCATAAAACACTCGCTTGGTCTGATTAAAACCATGACAGCTAGAGTCGTTATGGCTATTATCGACAAACTTTTTATTCACATACTCTGTGGTTAAATACTTGGCAATTGCAATACCAGGGGTAAAACCTTGGCTTGAGCCCCTCCTTACAAGGTCAACTATTCTGTTTTGTGAGTTAAAATGGCACAAATGGAAAAGTAAAAATACCGTTGTTTTTTGGGTGTTATACCGTTGCATTAAGTCAATGGCTATTGCATGAAGTGCTGAAAAACCTGCAAAATGGGCTGTATATAGGATTATCGATTTGTTATTTCTACTGGCAATTTCGCATAGCGTATCAACATAATCAGTAAACGATTGAAAAGTTTTCTTATCGACCTGATTCAAAAATCCATCGTTTGATACCAGGCTAAGAATGCGGGGTTCTATGTAATCGTCAACATTAAGAAAAAGGAATTCCAACCCTGGAATATCATATTTATTGTTAGCTAAATCCGATAACAAATTGGCAGCTGAACCATTTCCGCTTGAAACTGGTAAAATACAGGAGAGAATTCTATTGTGAAAATTTTGGGTAGATATTTCTTTTAGCTCATCTATGGAATTGTGGCTAAAAAATCGTTTTACTAAAAGTTTACCTGGAAAATCTCTAAAAATTTTTAACCTTTTGGCAAAAATTGAGAGTAAAATTAGGGACTTTGCTACCATTTTTTTGGAAAGAATGGAAAGAATTAAGGACTCGCAGCGGAGCGAGGCATTGCTTCTTCCTTCAAAAACATGTTCAGTGTTACTGAGCGAGAACATTTTCCTTAATTTTATCTTCAAAATTATCAATTTTTAAATAAAACTAAACATTTTAAACCATTAACTGGATAAGCGGTTTAATTTAGAGTATGACTAAACGAACTTTTAAAACATACCAAAATGAAATTCACTAAAATAATTCTCGCCCTAGCTCTTGCAAGCATATCAATATCAGGGAGTTCCCAAGACCAAGTAGAATGGTATCGTTACCCAGCCATTTCGCCTAATGGAAAAACCATTGCATTTGTTTACAAGGGTGATATTTACACGGTTTCTGCCAGCGGAGGCGAGGCAGTTGCATTGACAGCTAATCCGGCACACGATTACCTACCGGTATGGAGCCACAACGGCGATTACATTGCCTTTGCCTCGAATAGGTATGGGAATATGGATGTGTTTATTGTACCATCCAGGGGTGGTGAACCCAAACGTTTAACCTACCATTCAGCCGATGAGTTACCCTACGCCTTTACAGCCGACGACAAGCATGTGCTATTCGGTGCCGCACGATACGACATGGCCTCCAGCCGCCTATACCCAACCGCATCGCAACCTGAACTTTATTCCGTTCCGGTCAACGGGGGTTTAGTTAATCAGGTTCTACCCGTTCCCGCAGAATGGGTATCGGTCTCAGGCGATGGAAAGCTTCTAGCATTTCACGATAAAAAAGGCGGTGAGAATGAGTTTCGCAAGCACCACCTTTCTTCTATTGCACGCGATATCTGGATATACAACACCCAAACCCAGGAATACAAACAGCTCACAAACTATAAGGGTGAGGATCGTAATCCGGTTTTTGCTCCTGGCGATTCAGTAATTTACTTTATCCGTGAGGATAGTAATTTTAATGTATTCAAGCTTTCACTATCCAACTCATCGGAGGTTAAGCAGGTTACCAACTTTACCACCCATCCGGTTCGTTTTTTAAGCGTCAGCCAAAACGGAACACTTTGCTTTGGCTACGATGGTTCCATATACACTATGGGTAATAATGGAATTAGCAATAAAGTAGATATAAAGATAAACCGCGACTTCCAGCAGAACCCTGAGCAAACAGTATCGCTTAGTGGAAACATACGCGAACTTTCCGTGTCGCCCGATGGCAAAGAGGTTGCATTCATTGCACGAGGCGATGTATTTGTTACCTCGGTAGAGGGGGCATTTACAAAACGAATAACCCAAACCCCTGAACAGGAAAGCTTTGTAGCCTTTACTCCCGATGGCAAAAGCCTGGTATATGCAAGCGAGCGGGAGGGCCGCTGGCAAATATTTAAAGCTTCGCGTGTTCGCCCAGAGGAACCCTTCTTTTTTGCATCAACCCTAATTAAAGAGGAACTACTGATAGGCAACGAATACGACAACTACCAACCCCTACCCTCACCCGACGGCAAAAAGTTAGCATACATTGAGGATAGAACAACCCTTAAGGTTTTAGATTTGGAAAGCAAATCAGCAAAAACATTACTCACATCAAAGGAACTATACTACATGAGCGATGGCGACCAACGCTTTTGCTGGAGCCCCGATAGCCGCTGGCTCCTGGTTGAATACTCACCAAACATGTCCAACAACGAGATAATTGCCTTACCCGCCGATGGCTCTGAACCTTTCAGGAATCTTACACAAAATGGTTACGACGATTTTACCCCTCGCTGGTCAAATGGAGGCAAGCAGGTTCTTTGGCTTTCAACTCGCGATGGGCTTAGAAGTTACGCCAATAGCGGTGAGCGCCAAAGCGATGTTTACACACTTTTCCTTACCCGCGACTCATGGGATAAATTCAGGCTTAGTAAGGACGAGTACAACTTGCTGAAAGCAATTGAGGATAAACAGAAAGAAGCTAAGCAACAAAAGGTTGACGATAAAAAGGGTAAAAAGGATAAGGATAATAAAGATAAAGAAAAGGTTGACAGCTCATTGAAGTTCGACTGGGAAGGCTTTGAGTATCGTTCAGCACGTCTAACCACATCCTCTGCCGATATTGCCGATGCCCTACTGAGCAAGGATGGTGAAACCCTTTACTACCTTGCCCGCTACGATAAAGGTTACAACCTTTGGTCGATGAACATCCGTGAGAAAGAGGCAAAAATCCTTGTTGAGATGGATGTTGATTATGCTAAGCTTTACTGGGATAAGGACGAAAAAAACATGTTCATGCTTGCCGATGGCAAAATCTATAAGGTTGATGTTGACAAGGGTAAACGGGAAGCATTAAAAATAGCAGCAGAGCTTACAGTTAACACCGATGCCGAAAGGCAAGCCATGTATGAACATGTGGTTATCAGAACCCGAAAAGGATTTTACACCAACACATACCACGGTGTTGACTGGGATTTCATGGCGGAACATTACCGGAAATTCCTGCCTCATATAGGAAACGGTTTTGAGTTTGCAGAGCTGCTAAGTGAGTTGCTTGGTGAGCTTAACGTATCGCATTCAGGTGCACGCTTCTACCACAACGACCCCAATGGCGACCAAACCGCCTCGTTAGGTATTATACCCGATGTAACCTATCAAGGGCAAGGCATTAAGGTTGATGAGATACTGCTTGGGGGACCACTTGACCGAAAGGAACTCAATCTATCTACACCATTTATTATTACGGCTATTGACGGTGATACCATTGAAACCGATAAGGATTGGGCATACTACCTGAATCGAAAAACCGATAGGTATATTCTACTCACCCTAACAGAATTAAGCAATGGCAAGGAAAGACAGGTTACGGTGAAACCTACAAACCTATCCCAGGAGTCCCGATTGCTTTATCGCCGTTGGGTTAAGCGTAACGCCGATGAGGTTGAAAAGCTAAGCAACGGCACATTGGGGTACGTTCATATACCTGGGATGAGCGATGGCCCTTACCGCAATATTTATGGCGAAATGATGGGAAAGTATTACAACCGGTCAGGAGTAGTGGTTGATACCCGTTTCAATGGTGGGGGCGATTTGGTGTCGGATTTGGCAATGTTCTTTACCGGCACTAAGTTCATCACATACCATAATCACGTTCGCGAACTTGGTTCCGAACCAACTTTCCGGTGGACAAAACCAACCGTTGCCCTGGTAAACGAAGCAAACTACAGCGATGGAAGCTGCTTTGCCTGCGGCTATAAGCAATTGGGCATTGGGAAACTTATAGGTATGCCGGTGCCCGGCACATGTAGCTTCGCTGGCTGGGAAACACTTCAGGATAATAAAATCCGATGGGGTATGGTTCCGGTCAGTGGAAAAGACATGCATGGTGCATGGATGGAAAATGTTGAAGCAATTCCCGATTACGTGATAATGAATGAACCTTCAGTTGCACCCAGGGGACGCGACCAGCAACTCGAAAAGGCCGTTTACGTCTTAATGGAAGCCACTTTAAAAAAGTAAACCATAAAATTGCTGGTTCAGATTTTGCTTAGCCTTTGAGCCTGTTACCGTCCCATTGCACATTATATGGGCAAACTGAATTGTCGCACCTTATTATAAGCTGAACTTTATTTGCCTTTAGCATAAAAAAAAACCGCCCCTAAAGGGGCGGTCGTTTTTTTAGATTGGATTTTGGTTTGGTTTTAGATTACATTTTGAATGGTTTCAGAATAATTAAAAACCAGAGAAAAACAATTAAATGGATTCAAACACTATGCCACTAACAATCATATCAATATAAAATTCCGAAAAATCATCAATAATAATCATTAACAATCTCATTTCCAGCTATTTTATAATTTCATGTAATTTTTCCAGCAATCACATTGCAGCGATAAATCATTTGGAAATTCCTATCAGTTTTTTAACTTAGAAGGCTATAAACCAATCCATACCTAAACCAAAATGGCCAAAAAACAAACGCCCGGTAAGCATTTCAACCCTCAAAAGAACTACCGGGAAACCATGAAGGCTATTGGCTATGTAACCCGAGCCGAGGCCACCCCTAAGGATTATGAACGCATTGGATTCAAATCGGGGCTTGAAGTTCATCAGCAACTCAAAACCAAGCAAAAACTATTCTGCCGCTGTCCGGCAGGCATTTACCACGACGATAATGACTACCATGCGGAAATTATTCGCCATATGCGACCAACCCTTAGCGAAATGGGCGAATACGACGGGACTGCCCTTATGGAGTTTAAAACCCGAAAGGAGATTGTTTACCGCATAAACAATAAAACCACCTGCACATATGAAATTGACGACACGCCTCCATTCCCTATTAACCGTGAGGCACTTGAAATAGCACTTGAAATATCACTGCTTTGCAAGTTCAACATTGTAGGCGAGGTTCACATTACCCG
>JAGPEQ010000015.1:20583-38748 GCA_018056955.1 Bacteroidales bacterium
AAACCACCTGCACATATGAAATTGACGACACGCCTCCATTCCCTATTAACCGTGAGGCACTTGAAATAGCACTTGAAATATCACTGCTTTGCAAGTTCAACATTGTAGGCGAGGTTCACATTACCCGTAAGCAATACCTGGACGGCTCCATCCCAACCGGATTCCAACGAACCGCCATTCTGGGTGTTGAGGGTCAGATTCAGCTAAAGAATAAAAAGGTTGGACTAATCCAGCTCAGTATTGAGGAAGATGCCTGTCGTGAAATCTCAGATGTTGGGCATCGTCGCATATACAAAACCGACAGGTTGGGCATGCCGCTAATTGAAACCGTTACGCATCCTCAGTGCCTTACTCCCGATGAGCTCCGCGAGGCTGCTGACTATATTCGGTTTCTGAACCGTAGTACAGGCAAGGTTCGTACTGGTATTGGTGCTGCCCGACAGGACACAAACGTAAGCTGCGAGGGTGGAACACGTGTGGAAATCAAGGGAGTTTCGCATAACAAGTGGCTACCAATGCTTTCGCATAATGAGTGTTTCAGACAGTGGGCGCTACTCCACATCAGAAAATTGCTTTTGGAGCGTGTGCCTTTGCCCGAAAAGTGGGTAATGCGCCATATTGAAATCGACCCCTACTCACAAGGAATTGAGCATGCGGTTGCAAATAGGTTTGCCGATATGGGTTACAAGGTTGTTGCAATTGCCCTTCCGGCATTTCATAGCATACTCTCGCATTTCACCCAGCCCGGAAAGTGCTTCACCAATGAGCTAGCTGATAGGCTCAAGGTTATAGCCTGCATTGAACGACCCAACATCACCAGTAATGAGGATTTGGAAATTCCGCTTTCTGAAAGCGACACTACACGTTTAGCATCGCTGCTCAAAGCCTCACCCGACGATGCAATTGTACTTATTTGGGGCCCCGCCAACGATATCCCAACAGCTATTGAAACCATTGAAGAGCGGTGCCGCATGGCCTTTGAGGGGGTTCCACGCGAAACCCGCCGCCCGCTTGCCGATGGAACAACCATTTTTGAACGCGTTCTACCCGGTGCCGACCGCATGTACCCCGATACCGACTCAGCCCCCATTCCTCTGGACGAGGCCTATATTGAGAAATTGCGTGAGCGATTACCTATCGACATTTGGCACCGTTTCCAACAGCTTGCCCAAATGCAAATTCCTGAGGATGCCCATCCCTTCCTGTTAAGGCGAAACCTGGTTCCGGTTATCGAGGAAATTGTTGGTTTGGGATTCCCTTCGCGCTATGTAGGTTCACTGCTTGGGCATAAGCTGAAACGAATTGAAGGGAAATACCCTAAACATAAGGATTTTAACTACTCCCGAATTGTAGAACTATTCCGTTTCATTAAAGAGAACAAGCTGCATCACTCCATAGCTAAGCTTATGCTTCCGGTTGTTTACCAGTACCCCAACATGGATTTCAACTCGGTACTAACCAGTATCAACTTTAAGCGAAAGACCGAGGAAGAACTGCTTGCTCCTGTAGATTACCTCATTGAAAAATTCAAGGAGATAAAGATTGCCAAAAAGGATAAGCCGGAGAATGCTATTAATTGGGTAATGGGACAGCTCCATAAGCAAGCGTTGGGAAATGTTGACCCTGCTGTGCTGCACTCAAGGATAAAGCAACGAATTAGCTAAATACTCAATGAATAACCAAAAGATTATGGAAGATATTTTTCAGGGATATAAAGGCCGTGCGCTTGAAGTTCTAAAAAAGTTCAACGTTAGGGTTTGGGGAAAAGCCATCATTGAAACCACCCGAGGTGAGTTTCAGGGTACTGTTTTACCCCGTGCCGAAAACGACGACGACACTCACATTGTGCTAAAGATAGCAACGGGTTACAATATTGGTATCGACATTTTTACAATTAAAGCAATGAAAGAGGTGGGGTATTACAAGGCCACCTATAAAATTCCAGAAAAGGAGTTCCCATACACTCCTAACCTTCCCAAGGTTAAACTGCTGGGAACCGGAGGTACTATTGCATCGCGACTCGATTACCGAACTGGAGCTGTAATACCAGCATTCTCGCCTGGCGAACTATACGGCGCTGTACCCGAACTAGCCGATATTTGCAACCTATCAACAGAGAAGTTATTTGCAGTATTCAGTGAGAACATGGGCCCAGAACAGTACAAGGCGCTTGCAATAGCCATTGGCAAAGAGATTGAAAACGGGATTGATGGAATAATAATTGGTCATGGCACCGACACCCTTAGTCACACTGCAGCAGCACTCACCTTTATGGTTCAAAACTCACCAATCCCCATTGTACTGGTTGGCTCCCAGCGAAGTAGCGACCGCCCCAGCAGCGATGCAGCGCTTAACCTGATGCATGCTGCATACACAGCAGGCCATTCCGATATTGCCGAGGTAATGGTATGTATGTTTGGCCCCACCTCCGACGAGTACGGATTCCTTCACAGGGGCACAAGGGTACGTAAAATGCACTCCTCGTACCGCAGCACCTTCCGTACCATTGGCGATACGCCGCTGGCAACCGTTAGCCTAAAGGATGGCGTTAAACCCATTAAGGACACCTACAACCACCGCCGTAAGGACAGAAAAGCCAAAATACTTCCCTACTTTGAAGAAAAAGTATCGATAGTGTACTACTACCCAAATATGAAACCCGATATTATCGACTCATTGGTCGATAATGGATATAGGGGTATAATAATTGCCGGGACAGGACTTGGCCACGTTAACAAACCTCTATACCCCGCCATTGAGCGGGCTAAAAAGAAGGGTGTTCACATGTTCATGACCGTTCAAACCCTTTGGGGGTATGCCCACATGTACGTGTACGACACCGGTCGCGACCTGATGGCCAAGGGAATCATCCCCGCCGAGAACATGCTCCCCGAAACTGCCTACATCAAATTGGGTTGGGTGCTTGGCCAAACCGATGACCCCGAGGAGGTGAAACGCCTGATGCTTACTCCCATTAACGATGAGATTACCCCACGTGAACCCTATAACGGTTATCTCATTTACCAAGGTGGCGTGCCCGAGGTTGAGGAGTTCATCAGGACGTTCAGGAAGTAAACAAGGTTTTAAATGTCACACAATAACTGAGATTTGATGCTTATCGCAAATCTGAGCCATTTTGTGCAATGTTTTTTCTATTATGCCTAAACTAAATAGTTCGCCCATTGTTACAATTCCTGTTTTAATGTTGTTTAGTTAAAGTTATTGTCATGCTTAGCGCAAGCAAAACATCACGCTGTCGTGCTGAGTCCCGAATTATATAGGGTTAGACTTCGCCGAAGCATCTTATTGCTCTTTTCACTTCAATCCTTTGAGGAGATCCCTCGGCCTTGTTTGGGATGACAAAAACCCTATCTTCCTTTCTGCTCCCTTGTCATGCTGAGCTAGCTGAAGCATCTCTTTACCTTTAATCCTTGTTATTTTTTGTGTAAACCGCTCTTTGCCATACTTTTCTGTTGCGATGCAACGTTTCAGTGTAACTCTTTGGCAAAGGTATAGCGTGCATCGTTTTAGAGCAGGAGTAGCCATGGAGTTACAAATATTACGCCCCTACGGGGCTGGAAGCGTTATTTGTTGTTCGTGAAGCTATTGCAATGTTGAGCTAAGCGAAACGTCACATGAGATCGATTAGAGATCCTTCGCTACGCTCAGGATGACAAATGAAGTTATTCGTGTAGGTTGCTCGTTGTTCGTGGGATACGACCTCACCCCAACCCTTTTCCCTGAGAGGGAATGGAGCGGAAGAAGCAAGCAGAGGCATAAAAGCCCGACCCGGCAATGGGTCGGGGGTGGAACGTGGCGGTGGGTTTTTGTAAGCGATACCACATGAGTCACGCCACAGGCGTGGCGAATAGTATCGCGCGGCAGTTGCACCCGCGGGGTACCCATCGGGTCGGGCTTTTCAGCCTTGATTTTCTTTGGTTCTTTCTTGTATCAAGACAAGAAAGAACATAAAAAACGCTCTTTGTAATACCTTTCTGTTGCGATGCAAAGCCTCACCTTTGCTCTTTGGAAAATGTATTGCGTGCATCGCAAAATAATTTTAACACCTCAATACCCTGGGTTAAAACCCAGGGCTATTGTGATTTGCCCTTTAAGGGCGATTTATGTGTGCGTCTAAAGACGTGTGCTAACTAGTGAGTTCTTAAATCTTAAATCGAGATCCCTCGATTACGCTCGGGATGACAATGGAGTTTTAAATGTTTTGCTCCTAGGGGCTGGAAGCGTTGTTCGTTGTTCGTGCAATCGTTGTTCTTGAAGCTATTGCCATGTTTAGCTAAGCGAAACGTCTCATGGGATCGATTAGAGATCCTTCGCTGTGCTCAGGATGACAGGCATGTATATTTTTGTTAACTAAACGACATTGATTCCTGTTTCTTCCTTCGCATCAGGAACCTTGAAATACCATAGGCTAGTGAGAGTAAAGCCATGAACGCCGAGATATTTCCTATGTAATCGCCATGACGGGCATAGTATGTAGTAGCATTATTGGCATATACAGAGCCTTTTATTACTCCCCGCTTCCACCAACCAAGGGAATCAATAACCTCGCCGCGCTGGTTTATGATGGCCGAAATACCGGTATTTGCAGAACGGGCAATTGAACGGCGCATTTCAATGGCGCGAATGCGCGAGAACGATAGGTGTTGCCTGTAGCCTGGGGTATTGCCCCACCAACCGTCGTTTGTAATCACAAAAAGGAGGTTTGCTCCATTCTGCACATAACCAGCCACATACTCCCCAAAAACCGATTCGTAGCAGATAATTGGTCCTACACCACACTTACCATCGATTGAACGGAAAACACCTCTATCGGGCTGTGTTCCCAAACTCCCGGTAATCCCCCCTAAATCAATTGAAAGTTTCTCCAGAAACTTAAGGTATTGCGGGTAGGGCATCATCTCAACACCAACTACAAGTTTCGATTTGTGGTAAATGGGCAAATTGAACAAAGTATCGACCTGAATGGCTGAGTTATACCTATCGTAGTAGTATCTTTCATCGTAAGGCAGCTTTCGGGCAGTATGCGATACTGGCTCGTTAGGTTCATAAAGTTTAAGCGATACCAGACCGGTTATCCACATCACATCGGGATGCCTATCAGTAAAGGCTTTTAGCCTTTTAACACTCTCGTTCTCCGCCAACTGATGTTCCCAAATGCGGTCGTCGATGGCCGTTTCAGGGCACACCACATATCGAATGGTACTGTCAATATTCTCTTCTGCAAGATTCAGCATGATGTCCATTTGCTGCTCATTCGTTAACCCGCTGAACTTTTCGTTGTAGGGGTCAATGTTAGGTTGAACTATGAGTACATTCACTTTATCGCCCCTCTCCTCGTAGTTAAAGTAGATGTATAGTGAAATGGCAAATGGTATTGTGAAAAAGAGAAGGACATCAGAAAAGAACCATGCAATTCGCCCATAAACTCTCTCGCGGTATGCTGTAATCTGTGAAAGAATAAAAAAGTTAACCACCAAAATCCAAAGCGAACCGCCCAGCACTCCGGTGTACTCGTACCACTGGATAACCATTGGGTGATTACCAAGGCTATTACCTAAGGTTAGCCATGGCCATGCAATTTCGGAATTATGGAAAAACTGCTCCCAGGCAATCCAAAAAGTTATAAACGCAAAAGCACCAATGGTTTTACTCGTATTTATATGAATGAAATGGTAAATGCTGAAAACAATGGTCATTAGCAAAGCCGAAAGCAAAACAGCCAATAAGGCTCCAATCACTGTAGCATTATATATCCACCAGGTAGCTAAAATGTTCCAGGTGAAAAAAGACAGGTACACAAACCCAAATATCTTCCAAAAACCAGTTTTTTGCTCAACTAGCCTATAGTATGATACAAAAAGGGGAACAAAGCCAAAAAAAATCGTATAGCTTGGCAAACCCTCATACCATGGTAGCGCTAAAAGCAACCCGGAAAGAAGCATCAGAAAAAAATTAGATTTAAACAGATTCTTTAGCTGCATGGTGGATGTTATTTTAAAAACGATGTGTAAAGATAAATGATTTGCCGTTCTTACTAATCCAATTAAAGCTATTTTTGGGTGAAATTTAAAATTTGCTTGCTATGGCCCTTCCTGAAATACACCCATACATTGGAGGTGAATTCATTTCCACAAACGAAACCTACCATGTTCATTGTCCATGGGACAATTCTCCCATTGCCAAGGTTCATCTTGCAGGAGAAAAAGAACTTGAACAGGCAATACTGCTTGCGCAGCAGGCCGAGCGGCCTATGGCTGAGTTGGCAGCCTACGAAAAATACGATATATTAATGCAAATTGCTCAGGGGATCAAGGAAAACCGCGATGATTTTGCTAAAACACTATCCCTAGAGGCTTGTAAACCCATAAAACTTGCCTATGGTGAGATTGACAGGGCCATACAAACATTCATTATTGCAGCCGAGGAAGCTAAAAGGCCACCTGCAGAGCTCATACGAATCGATTGGACACCTCAAGGAAAAGGTAAAGAGGGACTGGTAAAGTGCTTTCCCGTTGGCCTAATTGCAGGTATAGCACCATTCAACTTCCCTCTAAACCTTAGCGTTCATAAAATAGCTCCCGCCATTGCGGCTGGCTGTCCAATTATTTTAAAGCCAGCCCGTTCAACACCCCTATCGGCTTTAAAACTTGCCGAGATTATTGACTCTACCCCACTACCCAAGGGTGCACTTTCAATACTGCCCACCAACCGTGAGGTTGGTAGCAAACTGGTAACCGACTCCAGGTTTGCCTTACTATCCTTTACAGGTTCGCCACAGGTCGGTTGGAAAATGAAAAACCAGGCTGGACATAAGCGCGTAGTGCTTGAACTTGGAGGCAACGCAGGTGTAATAGTAACTCCATCGGCCAACCTTGAACTGGCCGTTACAAAATGCTTGAGCGGTGCCTTTGCCTATGCTGGCCAGGTATGCATTCACACCCAGCGTATTTACGTCCATCAATCAGTTTTCACAGCCTTCTCCGAAAAGTTCATACAAGGCGCTGCAAAGCTAAGGAATGGACACCCGCTGAACATCGACACCGACATTTCATCAATGATTGACGAGGAAAATGCAGCAAGAGTTGAGGAATGGGTAAACGAAGCAGTGGCTGGGGGTGCTAAATTATTGCTAGGAGGGAAACGTCAGGGCTCATTTTTCCCGCCCACGGTTCTTACCAATACCACCAGCAACATGAAGGTTTGTGCCCTGGAGGTTTTTGGCCCGGTTGTCACCCTTGAACCCTACACCGATTTTCAAGAAGCAGTAAACCTCATAAACCAATCGGAATACGGGTTACAGGCAGGAGTATTTACCAACCTGCTCGATGAAATGAATTTTGCATTCAATGAGTTACGGGTTGGCGGTGTTATCATTAACGATGTCCCCACCTTCAGGGTCGACCACATGCCTTACGGTGGAATTAAAAACTCAGGCTTTGGGCGCGAAGGGGTTAAGTATGCCATGCTCGAAATGCTGGAGCCAAGGCTTTTAGTTAAGAATATACTGTAGTTTAACACTATTTCTCAATTCCCAAAACATAACGGTCAGATATTTGCTAATTATTGGTATATTTGCACCGCATCTATGAACGAAACTACCATGCTTTTAACCCTGCTAATCAAGGGAATGATTATAGGATTGGCTGCAAGCATACCGCTTGGACCAATTGGGGTTATCTGCGTTCAACGAACCATCAATAAGGGTAAGATTAGCGGTTTTCTTTCTGGTTTAGGAGCAGCCACTGCCGATACGCTTTTTGCTGCCATTGCGGGGTTTAGCCTTTCGTTCATTATCAGCTTTCTTGAAGAACGACAAACTATAATTGAACTTGTTGGCGGAGTTATAGTAGTTTTTTTGGGTTTAAAGATTTTTTCAACAAATCCAATTTCGCAGCTTAAACGGAACAAACGGAAAAAGAGCAATTTGCTTGAGGACTTCATGTCGGTTCTTCTGCTAACCGGTTCCAATCCGCTTGCCGTTTTCTTTTTCATTGCCCTTTTTGCCACAGCAGGGGTAATTAGCCACGACCAAAGTATATGGGTGAATCTAATAGCGCTCGCTGGCGTTTTCCTTGGCGGAGCTCTTTGGTGGTATATCCTTACATCTACCGTAAACTATTTTCGCAGGCATTTTAGGCTAAAGCAGCTCTGGTGGATCAATAAGATTTCGGGTGCTGTAATTTTCACGCTGGGAGGACTTGCCATTTTAAACGTAATCCACAAGGTGTTCTTTTAACACCACGGTTACTCCTTTGCTTTTCGGCTTATCGTATTTTCTGTAAATTTGAACTAAACACAATAGGTTTATATAAAGTTTTTAAATTAGCCTATTAATTTAAAATATTGTTATATTTGGATTGTTGTTTAAACTGAAAATCATTTCAGATGAAAATAGCCAATAAACTCATAGAGGTTTTGTCGTTTGGTGTTGATACAAACAAATCAAAAGATTTTGCCGATAAGATTACTCAGCTAAACCTTATAGCTATTCCTTCACTGCTCATTTTCATAATCCTAGCCATTACCTCACTTAAAGCATCTTTACCTGTTGCAATAATTAATTTTTCTACTTTTATAGTAGCTCTGGTTTTACTTTTTATGCTTTTCCGTTCAAACCGCTTTAGCAGTATTGGTCATGGCATTTCCTACATTTTTGCTATAGGCATACTGGTAAATATACTTCTGGGTTCAAACAACCTTTTGCTACTAGCAGTTACAATGTTGTTACCTCTAATGTTTTTCAGCTCTACCCCATTCAATAAAGCATCGGTGACACTTGTAGCATTTGCAGTACTACTCCCTATTGTTCTATTTATCCTGCCTGTTATTGGATTACCCGCCGAAAATATTTTTTATGTAAACCGATATTTCATTAGCATTGGATTTATTGTTTACCTAACCTCTGTGTCGCTGCTATGGTTCATTAGAACTAAACAACTACAAGAGTTAGAAATAAAAAGCATTGAACTTAAAAATGACATTAAAAAACGAACTGAGAACCTTGCCAAGCTCTCGCACGACATAAGAACACCATTAAACAACATTGTCATAATCTCAAACATACTGTCAAACCAGATCCAGGAAGAGAAGCTCAAGGATATGATTGACACCATTCAGGCTTCGTCAAATAACCTTATGAGTACTCTGAACAGTATGATTGATCTCTCCATAAGTGAGATGCCAAAGGACTCCGATGTACTTGTACCATTTGACCTTCAAAATACGCTTAACAACACATTCCGCCTCTTTTCAACCCAATCGGGCACTGTTAGTTTTTCCTTTAAGTACGATGAGCGTCTTCCGAAAAACCTACTGGGCGACCCAGTTAAGCTAAAGCAGATCTTCCTAAACATTGTGGAGAGTATCATTAAAAACAAAAGCAGCCAAAAGGTAATACTTGACATTAAGATCAATAAAATGCAGGAAGCTGGCGATGGGGTTGACATTTATACCGAAATTAAAACAAACACCCCCTTACTCCTGCACCATGCCGATGGTGTATCGTCAACTACCCTAACCGATGGCTCAACCGCCCTGAGTAACCAGGTGTTTATTGAGATGCTCGACCTAAAAATTGCAGCCAAGCTTATTCGCGAAAATGGTGGTAAGCTAAATGTTAAGCTAACGTCGCAGGACTCACAAATAAACTTCAACATCAGGCTGCTTAAAGTTCCCACAGCGCTTAAAGAAGAAATCCAGCAAGCCGAGGGCAAGGAAAAAGGTATCAATGAAATTGTACCCGAAACTCCTGAAGTTAGCAAGGTTGAAAAGTTACCCACAACGGATGTTCGATTAGAAAATGCCAATGTTTTGCTGGTGGAGGACAACCTGATTAACCAAAAGATTGTATTACTCAGCCTTAAAAAGCTGGTTAAAAACATTGATGTAGCTGTAAACGGGAAAGAGGCATTAGATAAATTTGGAACCAGCAAGTACGATATTATTCTGATGGATGTTCAAATGCCAATCATGAATGGCTACACGGCAGCTAAAAAGATTCGGGAGATTGAGGCAAGCACAAACTCGCACACCCCAATTATAGCCATAACTGCTAATGCACTCATGGGCGACAGGGAAGAATGTTTAGCCGCCGGAATGGACGATTACATCAGCAAGCCTTTCCAGATTGAGGTGCTTATCCAGAAAATGCGAAACCTACTTGAGGCAAATCGTTAGTTATCGAAAACCCTTGGGTTAAACAACGAGTATCCAAACGACAAATTCAAAAAGAACTGCTTGCCCTTATTTCTGGGGTAATGCGATACCGTTATTGTTACTGGGCCTACCGGAGAACTATAAATTACTGAGGCCGACATCAGATACTCCCTGCTTTTAAAGGCATCGCCGTAGTAGGCTAAACCATCGCTATTAGCTAAAATGGCTTTGTAAGGCTGATAAACAAAAGCATCTATTCGGAAACTCACATTACTGCCAAAATCAACAACCGGCGATAAACCAATAGCAACATACTTGCTTGAGCGAAGTTCCTTTAAAAACATTATCCGCGAATGCGGGGTTGGCGAGAACTGATTCATTGACAGAATTGTAGCCCAGTAGTTATCGAAAAACCGTTGCGATGACCAGTAGCCATCCAGGTAAAAGCCAAGCCAGAAACTCTTTCCAATTAGCCTATGGTAACTCTCATTGTGGAGGTATGCAGTGATAAACGATTGGTAATTGTCAAATTCCGAGAGTTGCATGGCTGTTGTGCCTGGCTTATGAATTTCGTGTCCGTAGTACCCCGATATCGATACTAGTTGATGTCGCCCCCGGTTAGCATACTGCTTATGGTTCAGGGTATTTTTTTCCAGCCTGATTCCCCCCTTAAAGAACCGGAAGCGGGTTTTATCGGGGATATCGAATGAGTAGTAGTTCTCGGTTTGGTAATACTCATCCATCTTTTCACCACTGGTTACAAACATTGATGTGTTCAGTGCGCTGGTATGGCTAAGGCGCAACGCAATAGTGACAAGGGTCTCATTCTGGATGGCATAGGCAGGTTTTACATCCTCGAAAAAGGGAACCGGGTTACCACTATGGTAATCGTAACGGTTAGCTACAAGGGTTGACACCAGCGAGACAGGAATTCGCGAAGGGAAAGTTTTCATGGCTGTTAGCCTTGCACTACTGTGAAATTTTCCAAAGTATATATTGCCGTACAAGGTATTAGATGTTCTGGTTAACCAGTTATGGGTAATAGAGAAAAACCCTTCATTGCCATTATCGGATGAAAGGCTCAAACCTAAGCCAAGGCTGGGGTGCCTGTTAAGTATGGCTTGCATTTTGACATCAAAAAGTCCGCTATTCCTATCGTAAACGAACTGGGGTTGAATGCGAGCAAACACTTTATCGGACATTAACCGGTAGTAGTTAACCTTAAACCTATCATAGGTAACAATGCTGAATTTGCTCATTAATACTCTGTCGATATACTTTTGCTGCTTGGGGTTCAATCCCAAAACGCTGATTTGTGATATGTATAGTGGGGGAAGTTTCTCCCGAAACTGTTTGCGGGCATGAGCAAGGCTATCGAGGGATACTCTACGGCTTACCTTTGCCTTAATGCTATCCATTAAGTTAATCGCCGACTGGTAACCTAAGCCAACAATCTCATCAACCCTGTCAAAATCCCAAAGGTTAACGTTTGGCAAACGGGTATCAATAACCATCCCAATTGAATCGGGAATATCATAGTTGGTCATACCTACAATCATTGCCTCGAGCTGTTCAAACGGATCGTCGTCCGAGGGGATTTTAGAGTTATTAGCCACCTTGCTGCCAATAATGAAATCGGGCGAAAACTCCTTTAAGGCCTCAGGCCAGATGAAGTTGTTATAGATTCCGCCATCGAAAAGCAGTAAACTATCAACGTAAATTGGCTTATAGTAAAGCGGGAAAGTCATTGAAGTCCTGATACTTCTCCCCAAGTCGCCATTTCGGAAGTAAACAATGTTTTTACCAACCACATCCGAGGCATTGCACCTGAATGGCACAAAGAGTTTGTTAAAATCGCCACCCGATAAGGCGGTGCCTTGCGAAAAGAGCTCATCAAAGGCAATATCCATCCCAACTGTAGGTATAAAACTCGAAGCCACCTTTGGTTTAATTCCCTTGGAAGTTAGCACGAGTCCTACGCTCAGATTTTCAGCATCACTTGAAGAGAAATCGTTAATGTTATACTTAAGCGATTCGTCAATTATCCCTTTACTCCAATTGTAAAAATCGCGGGTTTTAAATAGTTTAACCATCTCATCGGGCGAATAGCCCATGGCGTAAAGCCCACCAATAATGGCACCCATTGATGTTCCCGACACGTTGTCGATAGGGATTCCGTTCTCCTCAAGTGCTTTAATAACTCCAATGTGAGCCAAGCCCTTTGCACCACCTCCGCTTAAAACCAGGCTCACCTTTTGGGCATTAAGCCCTGGCGCTAATAGAAACAGAATGAAAACAACGATATATTTTGAACGGCACATAGGTGTAATCGATTTGTCAAGCTAAAATTAGGAATACTTAATTGTCTAAACAATATCAGAATACATATTCTGGAATATCTAACAAAATTTAATACTCCAGCTAATTGGCATAGCATAAGAAGGAATGAAACCGTACCAGACGGAATAAGTCAGGATAAACTGGATAAAAAACAACCTACCTACTACCAATAGTCCTGAAAAGCATAAAGCAAATGGTGAAAAGGGATTTGTTAATTGTTAGCCGTTATCAGGTATAGTCTGATTTTTGACGTCTGAATTCTGATTCCTTAATTAAGTTGATTGATGAAAATTTTCTCAACGACTATTTTTCTACCTTTGCGTAACTAAATCAAATAACAGATGACTCTCATTAAATCGATATCAGGAATACGGGGGACAATTGGCGGAAGGGTTGGTGAAAATCTCACCCCAGTTGACATTGTAAGGTTTACTGCGGCCTATGCGGAGTGGCTGAAACAACGTAATAATGGTAAACGATATGGAGTTGCCGTAGGTCGCGATGCTCGCATATCCGGCGAGATGGTCAACAACCTTGTGATTGGAACCTTAATGGGATGTGGTATCGATGTTCTTAACCTTGGGCTTGCCACCACTCCTACCGTTGAAATGGCCGTAATCCACGAGAAAACCGATGGCGGAATTATTCTAACTGCAAGCCACAATCCACGTCAGTGGAACGCCCTCAAGCTGCTGAACGAGAAAGGCGAGTTTCTTTCCGACACCGACGGGCGTATGGTTCTTGAAATTGCCAGGAGCGAAAATTTCTCGTTTACCGATGTTGAAAAACTTGGCGCTATTCACGATGAATACTCCTTTGTAAACGAACATATTGAACAAATCATCAAATTAAAATACGTTGATGTTGATGCCATTAGTAATGCAAACTTCAAGGTGGCTATCGATTGTGTGAACTCGGTTGGAGGAATAGCGTTACCGCGCTTACTTAAGGCCTTGGGGGTAAAGAACATTGTTGAACTTTACACCGACCCCACCGGCGATTTCCCACATAATCCCGAACCGCTGCCTGAACATTTAACTGAAATATCAAAGGTGATACAGGAACAAAAAGCCGATGTGGGCTTTGTGGTTGACCCCGATGTGGACAGGCTTGCCATTATTAACGAGGATGGCAGCATGTTTGGGGAGGAGTACACCCTGGTTGCGTGCGCCGATTATGTGCTTAGCCAAAACCCTGGCAATACTGTTTCAAACCTGTCGAGCACAGTTGCACTGCGCGACATTACCCATAAGTACGGCAAGGAATACTTTGCATCAGCCGTAGGCGAGGTTAACGTGGTTACAAAAATGAAAGAGGTGAATGCCATTATTGGTGGCGAGGGTAATGGCGGTGTAATACTCCCAGAACTGCATTATGGACGCGACGCCCTTGTTGGCATTGCCCTATTCCTTTCGCACCTTGCCAAAAGCAGAATGAAATGCACTGAACTTCGTCGGCAATACCCTAGCTATTTCATCTCAAAAAACAAAATAGAACTTAAGCAGGGTTTAAACCCCGATGCCGTTCTAGAACGACTTAAGGAAAAATTCTCAACCGAGAAAATCAATACCATCGATGGGTTGCGTATCGACTTTGCGGAAGGATGGGTACATATGCGCAAATCGAACACCGAACCAATCATTCGGATATATGCCGAAGCCCAAACGGCAGCGAAAGCAAATGAACTCGCTCAACAAATAATTAAGGAGGCCACAAAGTAAAGTTTAGGTATCCTGTCAAACAAGAAACTCCGGTTTTCCCGGAGTTTCTTGTTGTTTAGAATGGTAAATCATCGTCGGGTTGGGGAATTTCAGCATCGCTTTCAGCAGCACCCACATCGGTTCCATGTGATTCATTGTAGTTGTTTGGTTTTTCTCCCTGACCAGTGCTTGGACCAAGAAAGCGGAAGTTATCGCAAAGTATCTCAGTGGTATAACGCTTATTACCCTCCTTGTCCTCGTACGAGGAATTACGTATGCGCCCTTCAACGTAAAGGAGTTTACCACTTTTAACATACTTTTCAGCAATCTCAGCCAAACCACGCCAAACAACAATGTTGTGCCATTCGGTTTGAGTTACCTTTTTACCCGACTTATCGGTGTAGGTCTCATTGGTTGCCAAAGAGAAACGGGCAACAGTTGCTCCACCTTCAAGGTGACGAACTTCGGGGTCCTTGCCAACGTTTCCTACCAGAATAACTTTGTTTACTGACATACCTGTAAGTTTAGTTTAAATTTACAATTACACAATTTAAGTAAAAATTAGTTCAAAAACAATTATTTTTTGGATGAAAAATATTTGATTACAGGCTCGGCAGCCATGTATATATCAATGAGCCTAGGAAGCGAGTAATCGCTTACACCACCAATCGGAATCCTAACATACTCTTCGGTGAGAATGTAATTAGGATTATCAACCTCAAGGATTATGAATGTTGCCCAAATAGTTCGATGGCTCAATAAATGGCGAATTGGTTGAGAGATACTCAGCACATTCACCGTGGAACCCGATAAAAAGTTAAGGCTGTCCATACGCTCAAGCAATTGGTCATGGCCCAATTTGGCACCAGTTTCAACCATGGGGAACTCATAAAGCGAGTGCCAAATATCTTTTTCCTGGCGCCTTTTAATAAAGGTATGGCCTTTATGCTTAATCATAAAGTAGTAAAAGAATCGTTCCACAGGCGGCTTCTTTTTACTCTTGACAGGAAGTGCCACAATCAGATTGTTCTTATATGCATAACAGTAATCGGCAAAAGGGCAATCGGTACATCCGGGTGATTTAGGTGTACATTGTAGCGCTCCAAAATCAATTAAAGCTTGGTTAAAACGGCCTGGCTCATTTTTAGGAATTAGTTCATTGGCTAAAGCGAAAAAATCCTTTTTACCAGTGCTAGAATCTATGGGAGTGAATATTCCAAAAATTCGGGATAGGATCCGGTAAACGTTTCCGTCGACTGCCGCGACAGCCTCACCAAAGGCAAACGAGGCAATGGCAGCCGCCGAGTAAGCCCCTAACCCTTTAATTCGCTGAAGTTCCTTATAGCTTTTTGGTAAATTCCCATTGTACTGTTCCATAACCTGAATGGCACCTGCTTTAAGGTTTCGGGCTCTAGTGTAATAGCCAAGACCTTGCCAAACCTTCATTACATCATCTATATCGGCATCGGCAAGCGATTGAATGCTAGGGAAACGCTCAATAAATCGATAGTAGTACGAAATGCCCTGTACCACTCGTGTCTGCTGTAGTATCACTTCCGATACCCATATATGGTATGGATTAATGGTGTTTCGCCAAGGCAGATCGCGTGCTTTAGTACTATACCACTTGAAGAGTATTGAGCTAAAATCCATACTATCAAATAAAAAGAAAAAAAATCTTGTCAAAATTAACCTTTACAGTTTTATTAATCGATACAAAACTTGTATATTTGCAATCCAAATTTGCAAATTATTGTCTAATTTATTGATAACTAAAGATTTTCAAAAATGACAAAGGCTGATATCGTAAACGAAATTTCCAAAAGCACCGGAATCGAGAAAGTAGCAGTTCAGAAAACCGTTGAGGCTTTCATGGAAGCCGTTAAGGATTCCTTGGTAAAGGAAAAAAATGTTTATCTGCGTGGCTTTGGCAGCTTTATTGTGAAAAAGCGTGCTAAAAAAACCGCCCGTAACATTTCCAAGAACACCACCATCATTATTCCTGAACATTTCATTCCTGCTTTCAAACCTTCCAAGTCGTTTGTAAACAAGGTTAAGAACCATGTAAAGAAATAGTTTAGTACTAACAATCAAAATCTACCACAATGCCAAGCGGAAAGAAGAGAAAAAGACACAAAATGGCAACCCACAAGCGTAAAAAACGTTTACGCAAGAATCGCCATAAGAAAAAAAATAGATAACTGTTTGCTAGACAGCATAGTAGCATAAGCAACCTAAAGTGCCTCAAGGTGCTTTAGGTTGCGTTGTTTAATCGCTAACCAAAATATGTAAAAGTGAATACCGAATTAATTATCGATGTTCGTGAAACTGAAATTGCGATTGCCCTGCTCGAAAATAAGCAGCTGGTAGAGCTCAATAAGGAGCGAAGCAATGTTCAGTTCTCGGTTGGCGACATCTATCTCGGTAAAGTTAAAAAGATTATGCCCGGGTTGAATGCAGCTTTTGTAGATGTAGGCTATGAAAAAGATGCATTTCTTCATTACCTTGACCTGGGCCCACAGTTTAAAACACTCCAGAAATACGTACAGGATCACTACTCGCGCAAAAACAAAACCATTCCCATTTCAAAGTACAACATGCTTCCCGATATCGACAAGGGCGGGAAGATAACGGATGTGCTTAGTTCGGGACAACCTGTACTGGTGCAAATTGCCAAGGAACCCATTTCGACCAAAGGGCCAAGGCTTACCTCCGAAATTTCCATTGCAGGAAGGAACATTGTTCTTGTTCCCTTTAACGACAAGGTTTCAATCTCGCAAAAAATTACAGCCCCCGAGGAACGTAAGCGCCTCAAAAGGTTGATGGAAAGTATTTTACCAAGAAATTTTGGAGTTATTGTTCGCACTGCCGCTGAAGGTAAAAAGGTTGCCGTACTCGATGCAGAACTGCGAAGCTTAATTAAACGATGGGAAATAACAGTTGAAAAACTTAAAAACCCTGGCTATCCTACCCTCTTGACAAGCGAAATCAAACGGACATCGGCTATCCTGAGGGATATGCTTAACGGTTCTTTTAACAGCATTCACGTAAACGACGAGAATGTTTACGAAGAAATACTCGAGTACATCGAAAGCATTGCACCTGAAAAGGAAAAGATTGTAAAGCTCTACACCGGTAATGTGCCAATATTCGACCAATTTGGCGTTGAAAAGCAGATCAAATCGTTCTTTGGCCGAACCGTTTCCATTAAGAGTGGTGCATACCTTATTATTGAGCATACCGAGGCTTTGCATGTAATTGATGTTAACAGCGGCAACAGGTCAAAGTCGTCGAACGACCAGGAAACAAATGCCCTTGAGGTAAACCTGGCTGCAACTGACGAGATTGCCCGACAGCTGAGGTTGCGCGACATGGGTGGAATAATTGTTGTGGATTTCATCGACATGCACAACAATGAGAATAGGCAAATGGTATATGAGCGCATGAAGGAGCTCATGAGCCGCGACCGTGCCAAGCACAATATTTTGCCGCTAACCAAGTTCGGATTGATGCAGATTACCCGTCAACGGGTACGTCCCGAAATGCATATCGACACCAGCGAGAAATGTCCGGTTTGCAACGGCAGCGGCAAGGTTACTGCCACCATCCTGCTCGACGAGCAGATAGAGAACCAACTATCGTTGATTTGTGCCACCCAAAAGTATCGCTTTGTAACCATTAAGCTACATCCATATATTGCTGCATATATCAAAAAGGGGTTCCCTTCAAAACGATTCAAATGGGCATTAAAGTTTAAATGCGCCGTTAACCTATTGCCCATGTCGTCGTACCATTTTCTGGAATACCATTTCTTCGATAAAAACGATAACGAGATAGAACTTTAGCCAACCAAGTGGGGTGTCAGGGCATGACACCCCTTATTTATATTAAAAATAATGCAATTGTTCAAAATATTTTATAAACTTTTGCCATATATTCTGTAAATTTA
>JAGPEQ010000081.1 GCA_018056955.1 Bacteroidales bacterium
CATATCGGTATCGGCAAAAACAAAGGTACCATCCGGAATACTGTTCTTTAACTTGATCTCCTTATTTTCAGCAGCCTCGTTCAATAGCTGAATACGAGAATTCACCAACTGATTTAAGTCGAAGTTCTGAGGATTAACCTTTACTCCATGCATTTGCGTTTTAGCCCAGGTTAAGAGATTCTCAAGCAGTGCTGTAGTATGGTTAACGTTTACTGAGAGTTCGTCGAGTATTTCCTTGAAATTTTCAGGAGCAAAATGACCTTCCTTAGCAATATTCAGCATGGTGATTAACGAGAAAAGCGGGCTTCTAAGGTCGTGGGCAATAATTGAAAACAGTTTATCTTTGAGAGCATTCAGCTCTCTGAGCTCATCGGCCTGACGGCTAATAGCATCGCGCTGTCTGGAAATTTCATCATTCTTCTCTTTAAGTAATCTATTTGCCTTGCGTTTCTGAACGTATGCGTAGTAGAGGGCCGCTGCAAATGCCAAGGAGAATAGGATTAAACCAATGTAAACCTTCTGAAGCAACTTTTGGTTTTGAATTACTGCATCGCGTAGCTTCATCTCAGCATTCAAAAGTTCAATCTGCATTTGCTGCTCACGGGTTAACTCTTCAACCTCTTTGAGGGTTTGCTCTTTTTCCTTTAGCTCCTTGCTAGTTTCAACAAGTTTCTTTTCAGCATGCTCCTTTTCCTGTGATACCTGCTGTACAACCCTACCGGCACTGTCAACCATTGCTTTTGCTTGCAACTCTTTCTTTCTTATTTCCTCGGCTTGAATTTTCTTGGTTAGCATGGCATACAGGCTAAAATATTCAGCAGCCTTTTCCGTATTCCTCAAACCCTCATAAGCCCTGTTGTAGTTATAATATGCATTACGTAGCAATTTTTGATCGCCAACCTCCTGGGCTATAGCTTCGGTTTTAGCAAGATTTTGCAATGCGCCCTGATAGTTACCCTGCTCAATCTGAACCGTTGAGATATTATAAAGTATTTGACCAACGTCGCCTTTTTTCCCGCTTGAAGTGGCAATACTTAGGGCACTCTCAAAACATTTTTGAGCTTGGGGGTAATCTGAAATTTCGGAGTAAACTAATCCAAGATTGATATATAAAAGCTTTTCGCCATTTTTATTCCCAACTTTAATAATATTCTCTAGAGCTTTCTCAAAATAAACTACTGCGTTTTGGTAGTTATTTGCTTGCCAGTAGGCATTTGCTGCCTTATCGTAGTAGTAAACCGCTTGGTTTGCATTCCCAGCTCTTTCGTATTCATTGGCTAGTTTAATAAGCTCATGTACACCTTGAGGTTCCTGAAACGGTGTAGCGGAATAACCTGAAAAAGGCAAGGGAAAAAACAGTAATAGTAGTAATGCTTTTTTAAAAAAAAATGACCCAAACATAATTTATCCTTTTAAACAAACTGAAATTTTTACTGAATCATACGTGAACTAACCTTTTAACGATACGTTATTCTCCAATTTTTCTGTGAATAGAACTTAAGTGTTGGCAAATGGCTTTATTTGTGTTGTAAATTTATATTTCAAAATAATGACAAATTTTCAAAATCAGCAAACTTGTCACATTAAAAATTGACATATTTACATTGTTGTATATTTGGCTTGAAATTTGTTTATGACCATTAAAAATAGATAGTTATGCGCGAAATAACCACACTAACGGAATTTACTGAGCAAATCAAGGGAAAGGAAAGGGTTTACCTTTTAGTTTACAAGAAGGGAACAGGGGTTAGCGACTGTGCATTCAGCGCAGTT
Source organism: Bacteroidales bacterium (assembly GCA_018056955.1). Classification (GTDB taxonomy): domain Bacteria; phylum Bacteroidota; class Bacteroidia; order Bacteroidales; family Tenuifilaceae; genus Tenuifilum; species Tenuifilum osseticum. The sequence continues at coordinate 1,774 of JAGPEQ010000081.1, forward strand.
AAAGAAGCCGCCGAAATTTCCAAAATGGAAAATGTATTTTATGTTGATGCCCCAACCTACCCTGAAATTCACAAGTACTATGGGGTAACCAGCGCTCCATCGCTGTTGGTTTTTGAAAAGGGTCAACTTAAAGATATGGTTAAGGGCTGTCACGACACACAGTTCTACAAACAGCTTTTTGAGAATGCCGTCTTCCAGCAAAGGGTCCAAAACTCAACTCAGCAAAAGAGCGTAACGGTCTATTCTACTCCAACCTGCCCATGGTGCAACACCCTTAAAAGTTTTCTCCGTAAGAATGGTATAGTTTTTACTGACATCGATGTGTCGCGCGACCATGAGGCTGCTCGCCAAATGGTTTCAGCAACAGGCCAACAGGGTGTTCCTCAAGCCAACATTGGCGGTGAATGGGTGGTAGGCTTCGACCAGCAAAAAATTAAACGACTACTTAATATTCAAACCCAATAAATTAGTTCGATATGAAAGAATTAGTGCCAGTTAACCAGCATGTTGTGCTCGACCTGAGCGACGATAACACTGAACAGGTTACATCATCGGGTATCATTATTCCCGATACAGCCAAGGAAAAACCATCGTAGGCAAGGGTAGTTGCCGTAGGCAACATCGAGAACTCCGAAATTGCTATTAACGATCTGGTGGTTTTTAAGAAGTATTCAGGAACCGAGGTTGAATTCGAAGGAAAACTTACCTCCTAATACCTTACGCCGATTTGCTGGCAAAGGTTGTGGAAACTGAATCAATTTAACTCTCGTATTCTGACTTTCCTAAGTTTTTGCACGCCACCGCTTGGCGTGCTTTTTACTTTTTTAAAATGCTCTGCTTTAAACCCAAGTACTATGAATTAATCGTTTTTCTCACTATTCCTCTAACTTCCTCTAACTTCCTCTAACTTCCTCTAACTTCTTCTAACTTCTTCTAACTTCTTCTAACTTCTTCTAACTTCCTCACATTCCGACTCATTCCGTCTCATTCCGATTCATTCCGACTCATTCCGACTCATTCCGACTCATTCCTATAAATTCATATCACTTCGGTTAAACCTATTCAATATGAGAGTTGTTTTTTATCAATAGCAGTAAACCATTTTTTGAGAGTTTACTCACATACTTTTACATATTTATTTTTTACTAACATGGAAAGCAAAATATTTCAGGTTACAGGCATGTCGTGTGCTGGCTGTGCAATAAGCGTGGAAACCATCCTCAAAAGCCAACCGGGAGTGTTGGATGCTGGGGTTAACTTTGCCAGCAGTACGGTTTGGGTAAACTTTGACAGTACAATCACATCCCCTGAAAGTCTCCGCAATGCTGTTCGTTCAATTGGTTACGACTTGGTGATTGAAAGCGTAAAGCATGACATAGAGGCAGAAAAGATAAAGCACATCAACACCCTCAGAAACCGGTTTATTTACTCACTATTACTCTCGATTCCCTTAATGGTTGTGCAAATGTTTTTTATGCATTGGAGTTACACACCAATAATTGCATTGATACTTTCAACTCCTGTAATTTTTTGGTTTGGAAGGCAATTCCATATAAATGCTAGCAAGCAACTTAAACATTTTAAAGCAAACATGGATAGCCTCATTTCCATTAGCTCAATAATTGCATATTTGTATAGCATTGTAGCCATTGTAATAAAAGGTAATTTACAATACAGGGGCATTACGCCACACCTTTACTTTGAATCTGCAGCCATGATAATCACCTTTGTTTTACTTGGGAAATGGCTGGAGGAGAGAGCAAAAGGCAAAACGGCTTCAGCCATCAAAAAAATAATGGGACTTCAACCCCAAATGGTATGGGTAAAGCAAAACGAAAGTATTGAAGAGGTTCCATTAACCGAGGTAAAAAAAGGAATGAATGTAATGGTAAAGCCTGGCGAGCGTATCCCTGTTGATGGTATTGTAACTGAAGGGCATAGCTGGGTAGATGAGAGCACAATTACCGGTGAACCGATACCTGCTGAAAAAAGCATCAATCAAAAAGTTTGGGCTGGAACTATTAATCTAAATGGTTTGCTATACATTAGGGCTGAACAGATTGGTTCTGAGTCGGTTTTGGGCAAAATCATCGAAACTGTAACTAACGCTCAAAATTCAAAAGCTCCAGTTCAGAGGTTAGCCGATAGGGTTGCAGGAATTTTTGTGCCTATTATCATCGTAATAAGTATTCTAACACTTGCTGCATGGATAGTAATTGCTCCAGGTTTAGCGTTCAGTCATGGAATTATTGCTGCCATTTCGGTTTTAGCTATAGCATGCCCTTGTGCACTTGGTTTGGCAACTCCAACAGCAGTAATAGTTGGTATTGGCAAGGCTGCAAAAAAAAACATTCTGGTTCGCGATGCCGAAAGCCTTGAGCACGCGTGCAAAATTGATACCATTATTTTCGATAAAACAGGCACGCTTACCGAAGGTAGGCCTACCGTTGAATCCATTAATTGGTTCCACCACGATGATAAATACCCTAGCATACTTGGCATGATTGAGCAGCACTCCAATCATCCCCTTGCAAAATCAATTGTTGAGCTCATTGGTGCAAGCAGTAGAATTTTTACCATTGAATCTTTTTCTGAAGAAACCGGAAAAGGAGTAAAGGCAGTAGTTGATGGTAAAATTTATCGCGTAGGTAGCTTGGAGTACTTGAACCAATCTGGGGTAATTGATGTTATACCAAACCAAACCAGTATCAGTGGCACGCTTATTGGGTTTGCTGAAGAAAACCGGTTGTTAGCCACTGTAGCTATTACGGATAAAATAAAGGATACAGCCCCATCAGCAATTGCTAAGCTGAGGAATATTGGCATTGAGCCAATCATACTGTCGGGCGATAGCTCAAAGAGTGTTGAAAAAATTGCAAGTGAGGCTGGCATTGAAAGGTTCGAAAAGGGAATGCTGCCTGCCGATAAAAAGTCCTACATTGAAAATCTCAAAGCCCAGGGGAAAAAGGTAGCCATGGTTGGCGATGGAATAAACGATACCGAAGCGCTGTGTATAGCTGATGTAAGCATTGCAATGGGCAAGGGATCGGACATTGCGATTGATGCTTCACAGGTAACCATTCTCAAGACCGACCTAAATGCAATCCCTGAGCTGATAGCAATTTCGAGACAAACTGTAAAAACAATTAGGCAAAACCTTTTTTGGGCATCTATTTATAACCTCATCAGCATTCCCATAGCAGCAGGAATTCTGTACCCATTTACCGGATTACTGCTCGATCCTATGATTGCAGCCCTTGCCATGGCATTTAGTTCAGTTTCGGTTGTAACAAATAGCCTAATACTAAAAGCCAAACAAATTGGTTAGGCAACCCGGCACTGCTGAAGGGCCTCAAGCACCTTGTGCTTATATTTTTGCATGATATACCTAAACCAGTAAGTGTAATGATCGGGATTTTTCTCAATGTCGTTAACCAAAAATTCAATGCTAACCCATTTCCATGCGGCTACTTCATTAGGATTTGGGTTTGGATTACCGTCGAACCGTCCTAAGTAAACCCAATCCATTTCGTTTTCAACTAAACCGTTATCGAATTCCACCCTGTAATGAAAAGTGAATAGATGTTCTAAAGGACATGAAAAGCCCATTTCATGTAATAAACGTTCATTAGTAACTGTTTCCATCTGTTCACTTTCAGTTAGATGACTGCAGCAAGCATTTGTCCACAATCCAGGCGAATGGTATTTCTCGTGCGCCCTTTGATGAATAAGCATCTCCCCCTTGCCATTGCAAATTAGAATGGAAAAGGCTCTGTGTAGTGTTCCATCGATATGAACTTGCTGCTTCTCGCCATACCCAATAATATTGTCACTGGAATCTACTAAAGCAATTAGTGGTTCTGCCATAAATGCTACTTCAAGAAAGTTCCGTTACTGAGTTCATTTAACGCTTTTCGTATTTCGGCATCGGTATTCATTACAATGGAACCATGCCATGCAATGGGCTCATTATTAGGCTCAGCGCCAAAGAACAGAAAGTTTGCACCATTTTCACCAGCCCTAATTTGAACTACTGAACCCTGCGATAGTGCAACACCACAAGGAGCCTTAATTGGGTTTGGGTCATTTGCAACTGTAACCTCACCCTCGTAAACAAACAAAAAGTACTTATAACTCCAAAACTCGGGAGTAATAACTTCATCGAACACAGAATCGGGCCAGAGTTTTACGTCAAAAATATCAACAGGCTTGTAAAGGCCCTGCAATCCCCCATCGCGTTTGCGATACTTCCCGGAAATAACTTTAACCTGAGAGGAGGTTGTTTCTACAACAGGTATCTCCTCCCGCTTTAGTTCACGGTATACAGGATCAACCATTTTATACTCCTGTGGCAGATTTAGCCAGAGCTGGATGCCATACATCTTTCCACTATCGCTTGTTGGCATCTCGCTATGGATTATGCCACTTCCTGCAGTCATCCACTGAACCTCACCCGGGCCAATTATTCCACTACCTCCAGTGCTATCGGTATGCTTTACTTGGCCTTCAAGCATGTATGTAATGGTTTCAAACCCCCTATGGGGATGCTCAGGGAAGCCTGCCTTATATTCCGATTCCGACGAGAAACCAAAGAAGTCCAGCAGCAGAAAGGGATCGCACTCGTATCTGGTTTCAAAACCCAATATCCTTTGAATACTTACCCCAGCTCCTTCGGTCATTCGTTTGGGATTGTAGATGGCTTTTACTGTTACCATTATATGTATAGGTTGTTACATCTGTAAATATAACACTTTTTAGAATACCGTTGTTTAATAGTTTACTCAACTTTTAATAAATTATTTTAATTGTTGATTAAAAGTTGGCTCAACAATAAATGTTTAGGTTAATAGTTACTATTTTTAGGCCTGATTAATATATTATATCGAATGATGAAAAGGTTATTACTCCTGGTTTACCTCATCGTTTTCTTTTTTCAAATTGCGCTTATAGCGCAGGAGAGCAGTAGGTTTAACTCTTTAAACCTGACCTACGAAAAGGGTCTTGACCTATACCAAAAGGAAATGTATGCCGATGCTCAAAAAACATTTGAGCAATACATTGCAGGTTTGCCTAAAGGTTACTACCAGCAAAAGGTTTCAGCGGAGTTCTACAGGGCAATGTGTGCAATTTTTCTGAATAACGATGATGCTGAATATCTTATAGGGCAATTTATTCAAAACTACCCTGAAAGTCAGCTTATTGATCAGGCATACTTTGCCATGGGAAAAATGCAATACCAACAAAAAAAGTATTCGCAAGCGGTGTACTGGTTATCAAAAATTGATAAGAACGGCCTAGACAAAGATTCTCGCTATGAGTGGCAGTTTATGTTAGGATACGGCTATTTCATGACTAACGATTACGAATCGGCCAATAGATGGCTATTCCAGATAAAAGATATCGATAATAAGTTTGCAGCACCAGCAACCTACTATTACTCACACATTGCTTACATTCAAAAGAAATTCGCTACAGCCCTAAAAGGTTTTGAGAAACTACAGAACGATGAGCTTTTTGCTCAACTTGTTCCTTACTACATCACTCATATATACTACCTACAGGGCGAATATAAAAAGGTTACCTTGTATTCCCCATCCTTAGTTAGGAATAATAAAAACAAACGTGCACCTGAAGTTGCCAAAATTGTTGGCGATGCCTTTTTTAAGCTTAAACAGTACGATAGCTCACTAATCTACCTTAAGATTTACGAGGAAAAAAACAAACAGCAACTCTCACGTGAGGATATTTACCTTTTGGGATTTGCCTACTACAAAAACAGCAAGTATTCCGAAGCAGCAAAGTACTTGGAACGTATTGCCACCATTGACGACTCGCTTAGCCAAAACGCTAACTACCACTTAGCCGACTGCTACCTTAAGCTTGACGATAAGAATAAGGCTCGCCAAGCATTTGGCCTTGCCTCAAAACTTGATTTTGATAGAATTATCAAGGAGGATGCACTATTTAACTTCGCTAAGCTAACATACGAACAGCTTTACGCGCCTTTCAATGAAGCAATCGATGCCTTTAAGGCATACATTAAAGAGTTCCCCAGCTCACCCAGGATTGATGAGGCTTATAACTACCTAACACTTGCCTACTTAAGTTCACGAAACTACAAGGAGGCAGTGGAATCGTTGGAAAAAATCAGTAAGAAAGACGCAACCATAAATACTGCGTTGCAGCGTGCAGCATACTTCCGCGGACTTGAACTTTTCCAAAATCTTAACTACACCGATGCCATACAAATGTTTACAAAATCGCTTGAATATGCCGGTTATAACCAACAAATTGCAGCACAAGCGCTATTCTGGAGAGCTGAGTCGCATTACCGCCTATCAAACTTTGAAAACGCAGCCAACGACCTTGAAAGGTTTATAGTTACCCCTGGGGCTTTTGGTCTGGAAGAGTATCTTATTGCCCACTACAACCTGGGCTATGCTTACTTCAAAATGAAACAGTACGATACAGCCATTACATGGTTCCGTAAGTATAATAGCTTACAAAACGATTCACGAATCAACACCGTTGCCGACGCTTACAACCGTATTGGTGACTGTTTCTTTATCCAACGACGCTATTGGGCTGCAATTGATTACTATGAAAAAGCGGCTAACCTTGATGTGCTCGATGCCGACTATGCCCTATTCCAGAGAGGTTTTTCATTGGGTTTGGTTAGCCGTCCGGAGAAAAAAATAGAAACATTAAAGGAGCTACTTAGCAAGTACCCGGCTTCAAGCTACACCGATGACGCTATTTTTGAAATAGCAGAGGCTTATAACATTCTGGAAAATACGAGCCAGGCAATTGATTTCTATAAGCGAGTTGAGTCGGAATTCCCCAACAGCAGTTACTACCCAAAAGCTTTAGTTCAAATTGGGCTGCTTTACTACAACTCAAGCGATTTGGAAAACTCACTCGCATACTACAAGAGGGTTGTGGAGACCTTTCCCAATTCGGCTGAAGCCAAAAATGCCCTTATTGGTATTAGAAACATTTATATTGATAAAGGCGATGCCGAAACCTACTTTAGCTATGCATCCAAACTTGGATCAATTGCCAATATAAGTGCTACTGAGAAAGACTCGCTAAGCTACATGGCCGCTGAAAAAGTTTACCTCACAGGCAACTGCGAAAAATCAATACTAGCATTTGAGAACTACCTCAGCGAAAACCCTCAAGGAAACTTTGCTGTAAATGCAATGTACTACATAGCCGACTGCAATATTCGGAATAACAATGTTGATAAGGCAGTGGAATACTTTGAAAACATTATTAATAGGCCCCGTAACAGCTTCACCGAACAAAGCTTGCTAAGGATTGGCAATATCTACCTAAACCAAAAACAGTACGAAAAAGCTTACACCTACCTTGATAACTTAGAGTCGATAGCTGAAGTTAAGAGCATGCTACTCGATGCCCGTTTAGGCAAACTACGCTGTGCATTTGAGCTGCAACGCGACGACCAAATACCCGTGATTGCGGCAAACATATTGAGCACCGAGAAGCTATCGCCTGAGCTAGAGCGTGAAACCCGTTTTAAGCTAGCCAAAGCCAACTACCGTTCCAAAAAGTACGACGATGCCCT
>JAGPEQ010000016.1 GCA_018056955.1 Bacteroidales bacterium
ATTACCGATTTAATGTTTGCAGGAACCGATGAGGATTTAAAGCAAACCAAAGTTACCCAACCTGCTATATTCCTGCACTCTGTTATACTTGCAAAGGTTTTGGGGAACGATTTCAAACCCGAAATGGTGGCAGGTCACTCATTGGGAGAATTCTCAGCGTTAGTAGCAGCAGGCGCTTTGAGTTTTGAGGATGGTTTAAGGCTAGTATCGGCACGCGCAATGGCCATGCAAAAAGCCTGCGAACTTCAACCCTCAACCATGGCCGCTGTGCTAGGGCTTGATGATTCAAAGGTGGAAGAAATTTGCGCCTCTGTTGACGAAGTTGTTGTTGCTGCCAACTATAACTGTCCTGGTCAACTCGTTATTTCGGGCTCAGTAAAGGGTGTCGATATGGCCTGCGAAAAACTAAAAGAGGCCGGTGCAAAAAGGGCACTTAAACTGGCCGTTAGCGGAGCATTCCACTCGCCACTCATGGAGCCTGCACGCCAGGAACTCGAAGCAGCCATCAATGCTACTCCATTTAAAAAACCTGTTTGTCCCATTTACCAGAATGCAACTGCCAAACCCACCTCAAGTCCTGAGGAGATAAAGAAAAATCTTGTAGCCCAGCTAACTGCACCTGTTAGGTGGACACAAACCGTTCAAAACATGATTGCCGACGGTGCTACCGAATTTGTTGAGTTGGGTCCTGGCAGCGTACTTCAGGGTTTAATCAAGAAAGTAAACAAGGACATTTCCGCAGAAAGCAAACAAAGTCTATAACAAAAGAAAACGCCCTAGCGGGCGTTTTCTTATTCCGGGAAATGAAACCGGATTGTTTGCTTTAAATCGGGATGAAGACTTTGAGCCACAGGGCACTCCTTGGCTGAAGCCTCGAGCAGTTTTCGCTCTTTAGCAGTATAGTTGTTGTGCGGGAAGTATAGGTCAATTATTACCTCAACCACCCTACGTGGGTTTGTTCCCATAACCTTTTGCACATCTATTTTTGTGCCATCAATATTAAATCCGTGGGTACGTGCTGCAATTCCCATAATTGTAACCATGCAGCAACCCAACGAAGTAGCAAGCAGATCGGTTGGTGAAAAACACTCACCTTTACCCTGATTGTCCTCTGGAGCATCGGTTGTAATGGTTACCCCGGAGCGTGTGTGAGTTGCCTCGGTTCGTAAATCACCCTTATAGATAATTGTAGATGTAGTGCTCATACCATACGTGTTTGAAAATTAAGGGCTCATTGCTGAGCCCTTAAAGTTAACAAAACATTTGGTTTTGCTTAGATTAAACCCTGATCGAGCATGGCGTTGGCAACCTTCAAGAAACCGGCAATGTTGGCACCTTTAACGTAGTTAACATAACCGTCTTTTTCAGTACCATGTTTAACGCAAGCCTCGTGAATGCTCTTCATAATTTGGTGCAAACGAGCATCAACCTCTTCGCTTGGCCAGTTGAGTTTCATGCTATTCTGTGTCATCTCAAGACCCGAAGTAGCAACACCACCAGCGTTTACAGCTTTACCAGGGGCAAAGAGAATCTTGTTGTGCTGGAATACCTCAATGGCTTCAGGAGTACAAGGCATGTTAGCACCCTCGGCAACGCAAACTACACCGTTCTTAACAAGGGCTTCAGCATCGGCCTTGCCAAGTTCGTTTTGGGTAGCACAAGGCATAGCAACATCAACCTTTACTTCCCAAGGACGTTTGCCGGCGAAGAACTTAGCACCAGGGAATTTCTTGGCGAATGGCTCAACAATATCCTGGTTCGAAGCGCGAAGCTCTAGCATGTAATCAATCTTTTCGCCGCTAATACCAGCTTCGTCAAGGATATAACCATCGGGTCCCGAAATGGTAACCACCTTACCACCAAGTTCGGTAACCTTTAGGGCAGCACCCCAAGCAACGTTACCAAAACCAGAAATTGCAACGCGTTTGCCTGCAAACGACATGCCTTTGGTAGCAAGCATTTCCTGAGCAAAGTAAGTAGCACCAAAACCGGTAGCTTGAGGACGGATAAGTGATCCACCCCAGTTAATACCCTTACCGGTTAGTACACCGGTGTTCTCACCGGCAAGTTTCTTATACATTCCATACAAGTAACCAATTTCACGGCCACCAACACCTATGTCACCGGCAGGTACATCGGTTTCAGGGCCAATATGCTTCCAGAGCTCAAGCATGAACGACTGGCAGAAGCGCATGATTTCAGCGTCGCTACGGCCTTTAGGATTAAAATCGCTACCACCCTTAGCGCCACCCATAGGAAGGGTTGTAAGAGCGTTTTTGAAAATTTGCTCAAAACCTAAGAACTTAAGGATTGAAAGGTTTACGCTTGGGTGGAAACGAAGGCCACCTTTGTAAGGTCCAATGGCATTGTTGAACTGAACACGGTAACCCAGGTTAACGTGAATATTACCCTCATCGTCCATCCAGGGCACCTTAAAGGTGAAAATACGATCAGGCTCAACCATACGCTCAATAATCTTTGCCGATTCAAATTGAGGATTCTGGTTGTAAACCTCTTCAATTGACTCAAGAACTTCACGAACTGCTTGTAAGTATTCCACCTCACCTGGGTGCTTAGCTTCAAGCTCAGCCATTAATTTATTTACATTCATTGCGCTAACTGTTTTTAGTTGTTAAACTCAGTTTTCTTATTGCGAGGAATTATCCCCTTAAAAAGTTTTTCAAAATTGATTTATTAAAATGACATTTCAAAAGAAAAAAACCATGAAAAAATATGATATTAAACATTTTTTTGGCGTATTACTTAAAAATTAAAACCAATCAACCGTTTTCAGGTTTTAATATAACACCTTGGTTTGTTTTAGCATCAACCTGTATTACAAGCGGTTGTTCAAACCTTATGCATCGTATATATTTTGTTTCGAACCATGCAGGAATAGAGTTGAGGAACTGAATGTCGTACGAACCATCGTGTAAGTAAGGGTTAACGGTAAGGTATGCAACCCTGAACGAGGTAAGGTTCTGAAAGAAATGGGTACCCTGGCTAGGATCAACCCTGAAGTTCTCAAGACCGGCCTCAACAATAACACGCGCCTGTGAAATTTGTGACCATTTGATAGGTACACCCAACCATGGATCGCTACTACCCCAGCGGCCTGGGCCTACCAGAACGTAATTCCTTTGCAAATCGATAAACCTTTTATTGAGCTCATCGAGCTCATGAGCAATTTCCTTGGTCATGGCCGGATTAAAGCTTTCCGGTTTAATGTAAACAAAGTCATATATATCCTTAACCTTTCCGTGTCCCAATGCCGACTTTGAGTAGAGTATGGCCTTATTTATATCCATCTCGTTCCACTCTACCAGCTCCGTTTGATCGCTATCAACTATAGGGCGTATCTGCAGAAAGTTGAAAAGTCGAGGCATACCGCTTGGGGGGTTCAGGTTTGCTGCAAACTCAATCTCGATATGATTATTCATTTCACGCTCGCCTATCTCGAGGAGTTCCGATAAAATCTTGGCCAGTGGGAAGGTATCGTGTTTTAGGATTGGAGCAAAAGTTACCAGCTTCAAACCCTCATCGTAATACCCATCGCGAAGTACTCCTGAGTGCATATCGTAGGTAGATGTTATTAAACGGAAATCGGGTATAGAAGAGGCCTCCCTTATATCAAGATTTAGCAAATTTGAGCTATCGTCAACCTTTGGTTCAAAGCTGTTGGGATCAACATTAAGGGCGTAGAAGTTCTTCTGGGTTTGGCGGAGCGCCATTTCAACCGATGAAAGTTGCAGTATCTTTTTAGGATATTTAGGAGAAAACCTAAGCGCTACCCCACCATCAACAATAAGTTTGCCAAGCCCAAAACCCACGCTAACAATACCATCCTCAGTTTTCTCGGAACCAATGGGGTAAAAGTTGATACTGCGAGCTACCCCGGAAAGGGTTGGCAAATACATGTTACCATACTGGTTTCCACAGATCTCCTGAATTATAACCCCCATCTTTTCCTCGTCAATCACGTTTTGGGTGGCATTCATATACGCCTTGCTGGCCTTATAGAATACCGATGCATACACAGCTTTAACTGCTTTGGCTAAGTGTTGGAGCATTTGATCGGGGTTATCGGAATGGGGAACCATGTAGGTTGAGTAGATTCCAGCAAACGGTTGATAATGGGAATCCTCAAGTTTGCTTGAGGAACGAACCGCGAGAGGCCTTTGAAATACTGAAATGACTTTCCGAAGGTCTATTTTTATACGCTCGGGTAGTTTAGCTTTCAAGAAGGCTTCAAGGATGACCTCATCATCCAAATCTTGCAAAGCAATAGAGTAAAGGTTATTAGACTCCATGAACTCGTCAAATATATCAGTACTGAGCACAACGGTTCTTGGAATGGTAATTATAGTGTTTTCAAACTTATTGAAAAGATTATAGTTCCGGATTACCTGGTTTACAAAAGCTAACCCTCGGGCTTTTCCCCCAATTGATCCATCGCCAATACGTGAAAAAAACTTATACTCGTCAAAGGTTTCCCTATCGAACTTGGCAATTATGCTACGACCCTTGCTTAGCCTATATGCCGATATGGCATAGTAAATAAAGTTTCGGGCATCATCTATACTTCTGAAATCCTTAAGCCGCATGGGCTTAAAGAGCTGTGCAATTGAAAATATAGCCCTGGCATTGAGCCATTTGGAGATGTCGTTCCTGCTGGAATGGTAAACCAATGAGCGATCGGGAATGGTGAGAATTAGCTTTTGTAGCTGGCGCAAGTCCGATGCGCGGGCAATTTCGGCAAGGGTATCGGGGTCACGAAAAACAAAATCACCAAATCCAAAATTGTTTACAATGTAATCGCGAAGGTCAAGGCTAAAAGTTTTGGAATACTTGTGTAAAAAACCTACACAAAGCTCATCAGCATATATTTTATTTGAAAGCTCGGACGACTGAAGTAAGAACGGAATGTTTTGATCATCGGCTTTAATGTGTCTGCATAGCTGTAGTCCAGCCTTTGCCACATGGTCGCGCTTATTGTTTACCTTATAGCTAATATCGGAAATAACGCCAAGCACGTTATTCTTATACTTACTATAGAGCTCTATGGCCTCATCGTAGGTTGTAGCCAATAGAATTTTGGGTCGTCCGCGCATACGAAGCATTCTATGGTGCTCATTTAGCGCTTCGGTCATAAACATGCGGGCTTGCCTAAAGATTATCTTGTAAAGGTTTGGCAAAAACGAGGAGTAATACCTTACCGAATCTTCCACCAAAATAATAGTCTGAACGCCAATTTCAAGAATGTCGTGCTCGGCATTCATCTTATCCTCAATAAGCTTAATGATAGCCAAAAGAAGATCGGCATTGCCGAGCCAGCAAAAAACGTAATCGATAGCACTTAAATCCTCGTTCTGTAATCGCAATGATACTTCGCGCGAGAAGGGTGTAAGGACAACAATAGGGATGGATGGATAGCGCTGCTTTAGCATTTTTGCCAGGTTAAAGGTATCCATCTCACCCACGTTAAGCATGGAAATGATTAAATCGATATGCTCTTCCTGGAGTATACGGAGAACCTCACGGGCACTATGGGCTTGAAGGAAAACCGGTGGATATCGAAGATTTAACGAGACATATTCATTAAAGATTTGTTCATCTATCCTTCCGTCTTCTTCAAGCAGGAATGCATCGTAACTGCTGCAGATAAGTAAAACCTTGTAAATGCGTTTCTGCATCAGCTTGTCGAACGACGTATCGTAAATATCGAGCTGGTAAGAGTTAAGATATGCCTGATCACCTAACAAATTCAACATAGCGCAAATTTTTGGCAATTTACAAAAAAAGTATCCAAAAGGTTGTTCAGGAGTTTAGGCTTTAGGGTTACATTTGTAAAAAATTGAGCTATGCGATACCTAACTGTATTTACACTGGCAGTGATTATTTTAGTAAGCTGCTCACCCAAAAAAGAATACTTAAAAATTGAAGGTTTTACTCAAGGGACTACCTATAGTATAACCTATTACGACTCCCTTATCCGCGATTTTTCAGTTCAAATAGATTCAATACTTGGAAGAATTGACCATTCAATGTCCATTTACAACGACAGTTCCATAATTAGTCTTTTGAACAGTAATATTTCCGATAGTATTGACGATATGCTAAAGGAAGTAATAGTAAGCTCTTTTGAAATTTACCACCAAAGCGATGGAGCTTTTGACATTACCGTAGGCCCAGTTGTTAGAGCCATAGGCTTTGGCAAGGATAAAACACAAGGTATTGACTCGGCTAAGGTAAAACAGTTACTCCCTTTAATTGGGATGAACAAAATACACCTTGACGGTAATACCCTTAAAAAGGATGATAGCAGAATTCAGATTGATGTAAATGCCATAGCGCAGGGCTATACGGTTGATGTAATTGGTAAGTATTTGGAGAGTAATGGTATTAAGCATTATCTTGTTGAAGTGGGTGGCGAAATTACTGCTCGCGGTAAGAATTCGAAGGGAACCGATTGGGTTGTTGGTATCGATAAGCCTGTAGAATCTGCTCTACCAGGCGAGAACATTCAAGCAAAAATATCAATTAGCAATGGCTATGGGTTAGCAACCTCAGGTAATTACCGAAAATTTATCGAGGTAAACGGACAAAAGTATGCGCACACTATCAATCCCAAAACCGGATTCCCTGAGCTGAACAGCTTGTTGAGTGCAACTGTAGTTGCACCCAGTGCTACCAAGGCCGATGCTCTGGCAACCGCATTCATGGTTAAAGGTGTTGAATGGAGCAAAAACTTTGTTGTCAAGAGCAACGATATTGACGCTTACCTTGTTTACTCCGATTCGCTTGGGAATTACCTTGTTTGGATGAACGAAGGTATGAAAAAGAGAATTATACCTTAATTAAATCCCCTTGCTTGCAATGTTAGTGCTGCAATTTGTACCACCGCCACAACCACAGGAATAACCAATATCGGAATCGTTGCACCCGGATTTGCGTGACTTGATAATTGTTTTAAGCGATAACCCAATAATTACAATTCCTAAAAGGAATGCAACTACGCCAATAAGTTTAAGCAATGCCATAATGTTTAGTTTTAGTTTACAACCTCGCGGGCATGCTCGTAACAGGTTGCGCAATCGGTATTTTTGCCGTTTTTCCCCCAGCACTTAATTTCCTCGTGACGAGGACATGTAACACCACGCTTTCGCAATTCCTTATTATGTCCAGCCGATGTTTCCGGAAACTTATGGCTCTTATGAAAAATTATTCTAACAGCCATCCCCAATAAGGCTATTCCAAGAATTGTGGCTGCAACAAGAATTAATTTTAGGGTTAACATTTAAGTAAAGGTTTTTGCAAAAGTATACCTATTAGCCTGCTCGCGCAAAAAACTAACAGATAGAAACACAAAAAGTTTTATTAAAAAGCTTAAAAAATCAAAAGTCGGGCATTAAGATTTGGGTTCAAAACAATTGCACAACTTTTTTGTTTACCTGATGAAACTCAACAGAATTGAACGATGAGCACAACCAAAATTAAATTTAGTAAAGAAGAGATATTAAACGACTACTACATTGCCCACCTAAGCCGCAATATAAGCCTTATGGGGCGTAAGGAGGTGTTAACCGGTAAAGCAAAATTTGGAATTTTTGGCGATGGTAAAGAGCTTGCTCAAATTGCCCTTGCTAAAACCTTCAAGGAAGGCGATTGGCGTTCGGGCTACTACCGCGACCAAACCTTTATGATGGCGGCAGGACTGTTTACCGCTAAGGAGTTTTTTGCCCAGCTTTACGGTCAAACCGATATTGAACTTAACCCGGGTAATGCAGGTAGAACCTTTAACAATCATTTTGCCACCCGCAGCCTAAATCCCGATGGCACATGGAAGGATTTAACAAAGCAAAAGAATAGCACACCTGACATATCCCCTACAGCTGGCCAAATGCCCCGATTACTTGGGTTAGCCTGGGCATCAAAACTTTTCAGGAACAACAAGGAACTTTGGCGATTTGAGCAATTTAGCCGTAAAGGGAACGAGGTTGCATTCGGTACAATTGGCGATGCCAGCACATCGGAAGGGCATTTTTGGGAAACCCTCAATGCTGCGGCAGTGCTTCAAGTTCCAATGGTTGTTGCAGTCTGGGACGATGGCTATGGAATCTCTGTACCTAGGGATTACCAAACAGCTAAGGGAAATATCTCAGAACTTGTAAAAGGCTTTGAGAAAGGCGAATCCGACGTAAACGGAATATATATATACCGTGTAAAAGGTTGGGACTATCCAGCTCTGATTGAAACATTTACACAAGGAGTTGAACGCTCAAGAACCGAACAGGTCCCTGTTCTTTTCCATGTAACGGAAATTACACAACCCCAAGGACATTCCACATCGGGTTCGCATGAGCGGTACAAATCGCCTGAGCGCTTGCAATGGGAAAAGGATTACGACTGCAATGCACGTTTCCGTAATTGGATTGTTACTGAAGGCTACGCCACCGAAACCGAACTCAACGAAATTGAAGCTAAAGCCCAAGCCGATGCAAAAGCTGCACGCGAAAAGGCGTGGGCTGAGTTTACGAATCCTATCAAGAAGGAACGTGATGAGCTGATTAAAATTATTGATAACCGTTCATGTTTCTGCAAGCGCGAGCACATTGATAAGGTTGGTGAAATAACTGAACAGCTTAAGGCAATACCCAACCCTATCCGCAAGGATAATATTAGCGCAGCTAAACGCATTCTCCGCCATGTTTGCTCCGATTGCAGTATACGCGAAAAGCTTCAGGCCGACTTAACCGCCTGGATTGAACGCAACATGAACGATGGTTACGACAGGTACAGCTCGCATCTTTACTGCGAGACCGAACGAGCCGCATGGAAAGTGAAAGGAATTCCGCCGGTTTTCAAAGATGATTCACCTTTGGTTGCCGGACGTGAAATACTTCGCGACAATTGGGATGCCCAGTTTCAGAAAAATCCCCTTCTGGTTATTTTTGGTGAGGATGTTGGAGGAATTGGAGGCGTAAACCAATCGTACGAAGGATTACAAAAGAAGTATGGGGAAATTCGCATAAGCGATACAGGAATTAGAGAGAATACCATACTTGGACAAGGGCTTGGCCTAGCCCTCAGGGGTATGCGCCCCGTAGCTGAAATTCAGTACTTTGACTACCTCCTGTATGCGATCCAAACCATGAGCGACGACCTGGCCACCATACGGTGGAGAACAAAAAGTGGCCAAATGGCGCCCCTTATTATTTCAACCCGAGGTCATAGGCTCGAAGGGGTTTGGCATGCTGGCTCACCTTTAAGCATGGTTATCAACTCAATAAGGGGTGTTTACGTTTGCGTTCCTCGCAATATGACTCAGGCTGCTGGCTTTTACAACACTCTACTCGAAGCGGATGACCCAGCACTGGTAATTGAACCCTTGAATGGTTACCGCTTAAAGGAAAAACGACCCGAAAATATTGGTGAGTATAAGATCCCATTAGGAGTTCCCGAGATTCTTCGCGAGGGTTCCGATGTTACACTAGTTACCTATGGCAGCTGCGTTCGTATAGCCCAGGAAGCCGTTGAACAGCTTTGGGAGTTTGGAATTTCTGTTGAACTGATAGATGTTCAAACACTCTTACCTTTCGATTTACCTAACCTAATTCTTGATTCAATAAAGAAAACAAACCGAATTGTATTCTTTGATGAGGATGTTCCTGGAGGTGCAACAGCCTACATGATGCAAAAGGTACTTGAAGAGAGGGCAGGATACCAATACCTCGATTCACCCCCAAAAACAATTACAGCACGTGAGCATCGTCCAGCCTATACAACCGATGGCGACTACTTCTCGAATCCCAATGCCGAGGATGTTTTTGATGGAATATACGAATTGATGCACGAAGTTAACCCCAAACGCTACCCTAAACTATTCTAAGCAAAAAAAGCCCAGTTTCCCGGGCTTTTTTAATATCTATTCCTGCTCAAACTTTAACTCCACTGGCGAGTTCTCGTCTTCCCGCTCTATTTCCTGCATTTCCTCAGGAGTGAATCTTCTTATCTTAAACCCGATTGTAGCAATAAACACACTCATAAAGGGGCTAATAATATTGAAGAATGCATAGGGCGCATAGCTAAAAGTTGGAACACCAAGCACAGCGGCTTGGGTTGCACCACAAGTATTCCATGGGATAAGCACCGATGTAACCGTTCCAGAATCTTCCAGCGTTCTGCTTAGTAGTTCTGGTTTATACCCCCTTTTCCGGAATGTTTTAGCAAACATTCGGCCGGGAACTACAATGGAAATGTACTGGTCCGATGCTGTAACGTTGAAGAATAGGCAGCTAGTAACAACCGAGGCCACCAGGCTTGCAGTTGATTTAGCAAACCTAATTATTGTTTCAGTTATCTTCACCAGCAAACCTGCCGATTCCATAACACCACCAAAAATCATTGCTGTTATAATAAGCCAAATGGTATTCATCATGCCAGCCATGCCGCGCGTTGTAAGCAACTCGTTCATTTGAGCATCGCCCGAATTGATTGTTACTTTCCCAAACATGCTTTTCATCACTGCTATATAGCCGGCCTCCGGGTAGTTATCTGTAACTCCTGATACCTGCTCAACTATGTGAGGTTGAAAAATTATAGCAAAAACACCACCAAGCAAAACACCAAACATAATTGATGGTAAAGGAGGCGTTTTCTTAACAATTACCACAATCAAAAAGATGGGTACAAGCAAAAGCCATGGTGAGATGTTGAAGGTAGAGGTTAGGGTATTCATTGTGGTTTGAACATCAACAACGCCTTGTGGTTCAAACCTAAGTCCTATAACCAGAAAAATGATAAGGGTAATTGCTAATGAAGGAATTGTTGTAATGGTCATATACTTTACATGCGTAAACAGGTCCGTTCCGGCCATGGCTGGTGCCAGGTTAGTGGTATCGCTCAAGGGTGACATTTTGTCGCCAAAATAGGCTCCCGATACTATTGCACCAGCAATTATGGCGTGATTAAAGCCTAGCGCATTGCCAATTCCAAGCAAGGCCACCCCCATGGTGGCAACTGTTGACCAAGAACTCCCCGTTGCAAGTGAAACTAATGCTGTAATAACAACCGTAGCAAACAGAAATATTTTGGGATGAAGGATTTTTAAACCGTAATATATTAGTGTTGGAACAACGCCGCTAATCATCCATGTACCAGCCAGTGCACCAATCAACATTAGTATTAGTATTGATGGCATGGCCGATCCTATGGTCTTTACAATGATTTGCCTAATGTAACTCCACTTATAGCCCAAATGAATAGCAATAGCGGAACCTATAGTTGAAGCAAGCAGCAATGCTATTTGGTTAGCTCCCGATAGCGTTTCATCGCCAAAGTAAATCACATTCAAAGTGAGAAAAAGAATCAGAAATGCAATGGGAATAATGCCATGAATGAGTTTTGGTTGCTTTATCATACCCAATTAAAATTTTTCGAAAATAGCAATAATCCTGATATGAACTCCATCGTCCCCGAGCATTAACATACAAAGGATGCGTTCATTTAAAAATCGTTCAGGAAAATTATTATGGAAAAGCAATTCAAAAGAAAAATTTGGCATATTTTTGGATAGTTGAAGAGTGAAACAAATCAGGAAGGAGGTGGTTATGGCAAAAGGAAAAGAAATCGATATCAACCTGTTTGATATTAAGTTCAAACAAATTCCACCTAAATCCGGCAGAGTGCTAATTGCCCAGCCATCCCTGAACGATCCGTTTTTTAAGCGGACAGTAATCTACCTGGTTGAACACGATGCAAATGGCTGCATGGGATTTATTGTAAACCGCAAGCTAAACATCAGCCTTAGCGATATATTGGTCGATTTTCCGGATGTTGATGTGAACGTGTCGGTTGGCGGACCGGTTAGCCCTGAAACCATTAATTTTCTGCACACCTTTGGCGATCTAATACCAAATTCATACCCCCTGGGAAATGGAATTTACATGAATGGCGATATCAACGCATTAAAATCGCTTGCCATTGCCGGTAAGGTAAACGCCAAGAATTTAAGGATTTTTATTGGTTACTCTGGCTGGGGGCCAAAGCAACTGGAGAATGAGATAAAGGAAAAGTCGTGGGTAGCGGCCAATTTTGCGCCAACCGATGTAATGAAAGGGGTTTACGATAACTGGTACTTTGCCGTTCAGCAACTGGGCGAAAAGTTTAAGGTTTGGACTATATATCCTGAAAATCCATCGCTAAACTAAATCCTTAAAGGTTGCTTTATTTAGCTCAATGCTGAGGTGCCTGGACACAGTGTTAAAGTAGCGATTGCTCCCAAGTCCAAGAACCCAACGGATTCCACTAATTGCGTTTGTAATAAAGAACTCATCGCATGTGCTGAAAACCTTGGTGTTTAGGGCTACATCATCAAAAACTTTATACCCTAAACTGCGGGCAAGGTTTATTACAACCCTGCGCATAATTCCCGGAATACACCCCTCCGTAAGCCCTGGTGTAAATATCTCGCCTCTCTTAACAACAAAGACATTCGATGAAATAGTCTCAGCTACCCGCCCAAACTCGTTGAGAATAATGCACTCATCGAGTAAATTTCTTTTCCTGTAAAGTCCCGCTTTCACGTAAAGTAAGGCGTTACAGCTTTTTACTGTTGATAGAATATTTACCGATTTTTTAATATCAGGGTAAACATCTACTATTAAACCTTGTTGGTTGTAAGCGTAAAACTTAAAGTCTAGGGGCTGACTCTCCACAATAATTGATGCATCGCTACTTTCGGGTGTGTAAAGCCCCTCCCCATTTCTAAAAACTGTAACTCTTACTCGGGTGCTCCCAAAATGGCGGTTCTTATTGAGTAACTTGGTGATTACCTCCCCAAGTTTAACTTTTGATATGGAAGAGGGTTTTTCAATCTCCAGAATTTGTAATCCTTTGGTCAATCTTTCATAATGTAATTCCAGATGGTAAGGCTCAGTTCCGTAACAATGAATTGTTTCAAACAGACCATCGCCGTAACGGAAAGACCGGTTTGAAACGGCCAATACCATACTATCGGCACGATGGAACTCACCATTATACCATATGTAAGCATTTTGGGTCATCACATACAAAGATAGCTATCCTTTTAGGTATTCAATTGCCATTTCAAAAAGACGGGGTTGTACCCTTTTGTAGGTTAAATTCTCAGGGATACTCTTAAATGCTTTTACTTCCCCAATTTCACTATTGGGTAAAGTTTCAAGTTCAGTTATTTCGGCATAAAACATTCGCCCATAGGATACGGCCCCATCGAGCCGCACTGTATAATCAAATAGCTGCTTTATGGAGTATCGAATTGCTCCTGTTTCCTCAAAAAGTTCCCTATTTGCAGCCTCAACGGGCAATTCGCCCGGTTCGATATGGCCTCCTGGTAGTTCCCAGGTATCACGGTTTTTATTACGCACCCATAGCCAATTCCCATTCATGTAACTAACAATAGCTACCAGTTGCAAAACACTTGCATCTAAACCATCAGGGTGTATAGTGATTTGCGCCTCGGCTTGCATGGGTATCAAACTATAGCCCCAACTGCTTTAAAAAGAAAAAAAACAGCTTTGGGTCAATAAGGATTGGGTAAATGAATCCGAATACTGCACCTACAAAGTGTGCATCGTGATTTATATTATCGCCTCCCTTACGGCTCATGTAGTTTGAGTAAAAAAGGTAAGCAATGGCAAACACAATTCCAGGAATTGGTATAATAGCCATAAGGTAAAGCTTTTCCAGAGGACTAAAGAAAATGCTGAAAAACACAATAGCCGAGACAGCACCAGATGCACCTACGCTCTGGTAGTATGGGTCGTTCTTATGCTTTCTCAGCGTGGTTAACGATGAAACTATTGCTGCACCAAGGTAGAGAATGAGAAAGTGAACCTGGTGCATACCAATGCTACCAATAGATTGTAGTTGCTTTAATATTGATTCCACATACCTGCCAAACGATAGCAACACTATCATATTTACAAATAGGTGTAAAAAATTGGCATGAACAAAAGCATGCGAAATCAACCTATACCACTCATTCCGCTTAAATACTATGTATGGGTTAAGCAGTAACTGCTGAAATAGGATGCTGTTTCCAAATGCAGCAAAGGAAACAATAGCGGTAATAGCAATGATTATATAGGTCATTTCCCAAATACTATAAGGTAAATTAGTTCCCGCAGCAGTTCGCCATGGTCGGTTGAACCGTTATTAACACCCTTTGACCGCATATCGTACTCGCTGAGCCAGTGGATAATACTTACACAGCGCGATGGGCTGTATCGTTTTGCTGCCCTTTCGTACTCAGCAACAAAAAACTCGTTTACACCCAACTCCTTGGCCACTGATGCTTTTGATTTGTCAGCTAAAAAGTGATACTTTAATATTTTGATGAAATACTGGTAAATAGCAGTAATGGTCAACACAAAAGGATTGGCATTGGGATTCCGTGCAAAGTGGTCGGCAATGCGCATGGCACGGGCAAAGTTCATCTCGCCAAGCGCCTTGGTTAGTTCAAAACGGTTAAAATCGCGGCTTATACCAATGTTTCGCTCAATATCTGTGGCCTGTATCTGTTTGCTATCAGCAGGAAGTATGATTGCTAGCTTATCAAGTTCATGGGCCAAGCGGCTCAAATCGTTACCAACAAACTCAGTTAGTAGGTTTGCTGCCAGTGGGTCAATTTTAATACCTTTATCCTTAAGGTATCCAACAATCCAATCGGGAATTTGGTAGTCGTAAAACTTTTTTGATTCAAAGTAAATCCCCTTTTGCTTTGCAAGCTTTACAACCCCTGAGAACTTATCGGACGATTTCTTGCCATCGCTGGCTATTTTGTAACAAACAACCAGTATTGTTGAGTTCAACGGAGTTTTAAGGTAGATCTCCAAATCGGATAGGTTACGCACGTTCTGTGCTTCCTTAACAATTACTACCTGGTAGTTGGACATCATTGGAAAGCGACGTGCCGCGTTGATAATATCAGCAGCAGAAATATCCCGACCATAAACCACGGTCTGGTTGAATGCTTTCTCGGAACTGCTGAGCACATTGTCCTCAATGTACTCAGCAATCTTGTCGATAAAGTATGGTTCATCGCCGGTCAGAAAGTAAATGGGTTTATATATCTTATTCTTCAGCTCCTGAAGAATATTTTGAAACGTTTCAACTGTCTGACTCTGCTTGGCCATATATCAAACTTAAAAACGTAGGTGCTTTACCGATTCGCTGTTGTTTATCAAACGGGTTAATGATTCTATACCAATCTTTATCTGCTCCTCAACAAAGAGTGAATTTACCTTCTGATCGCTTTCAGCGGTTTTAACCCCTTCCGAAATCATGGGTTGGTCGGTAACCAGCAGAAGTGCCCCGGTAGGAATTTCATTATAGAAACCAACCGTAAAAATGGTTGCGGTTTCCATATCAATTGCCATTGCACGGGTACGGCGAAGGTACTCCTTGAAATTATCGTCGTACTCCCAAACCCTTCGGTTTGTTGTAACTACAGTACCTGTCCAGTAATCACGGTTGTGGTTACGAATGGTTGAGGAAACTACACGCTGTAGCGTAAATGCTGGCAAAGCGGGAACCTCAGGGGGCATATAGTCGTTTGAGGTTCCTTCGTGCCTTATAGCTGCAATGGGTAGTATAAAATCGCCTACGTTGTTCTTCTTTTTCAGGCCTCCACATTTTCCAAGGAAAAGTACCGCTTTGGGTTTTACGGCGCTTAACAAATCCATTATAGTTGCAGCATTGGGACTACCCATGCCAAAATCGATCATGGTTATACCATTTGCAGTGGCACAGGGCATGTTGGCATTTGGATTAACAATGGGGACATTAAAGTAATTAGCAAAGAATTCAAGGTACCCCCTAAAGTTGGTTAAAAGAATATGGGAACCAAAATCCTTAAGTGCTTGCCCGGTATACCTTGGTAACCAGTTCTCAACAATTTCTTCTTTTGTCTTCATACCAACACATTTATATTTTATCAACAAGTATATTTCGGCAAAGATACGGCTATTCGCTCAATCTTAAAATAGTGTTTTTAAACATACTTAACAAAAGTGATGTGCTATTTTGGTGAAATTTTCTAGTAAAGGTTAATAATTACCAGCTTGTTTTGGCTGGCGAAAACGTTAGCAAGACCTAGGATGATTTAAAAATTTTTAATTTTGCTGCATGAGCACAGCTAACGGAGGTTCGCTTAACTTTCCTGCCTACCAGTTCCGGGTAAAACAGGAAAATGGTAACCGTTACATTTTTGATGTAATCCGAAAAAAATTTATTGCACTTACCCCTGAAGAATGGGTTCGTCAGCATTTACTTAGCTACCTGATAACCGATTTAAACTTACCAGTAGGATTGATAGGTGTTGAGGTAAGTTTCTCATTCAATGGCGTAAACCATAGAGCCGATGTTGTAGTCTATAACCGAAAAGGCGAGCCAATACTACTTGCGGAATGTAAAGCGCCTAACGTGGAAATTACCAACGAGGTTGTTGATCAGATATGCAGGTATAACTATGCGCTGAATGCCGAATATTTGTTGGTAACTAACGGGTTAAAGCATTTAATTTTGTGGCTTTCTGAGGGAAAAGGATGGATAACCCTAGATGGCTTCCCTGAGCTAAGGAATAAAATATAACTAAGATATGAGTAACCTTGAAAAGTATTTTGAGCAATTCCGTAAAAACATTGTAGGTATCGATGCTACCTATAAAACCATTTATGGTGAACAGAAACTAATATATGCCGACTGGATTGCCAGTGGCAGGCTATACAGGCCTATAGAGGAAAAAATGCTCCATCTTTTTGGGCCAATGGTTGCCAATACTCATACCGAGAGTAGCTTTACCGGAAAGTTCATGACAGAGGCTTATCACTATGCCCTGAAAGAGATTAAACGACATGTTAACGCTGGCCCCGAGGATGTAATTGTTACATCAGGGTTTGGTATGACATCGTCAATTAACAAATTTCAAAGAATACTTGGCCTTAAGAACAAAAGCTTTGTATTCAAAAACCCCAAGGAAAGGCCCGTGGTTTTTGTTACACACATGGAGCATCACTCCAACCAAACATCGTGGTACGAAACCATTGCTGAGGTTGTAGTGGTTGAACCCGATAAGGATCTTTTGGTATCGCCCCAGAAACTCCGCGAAACACTGGAGCGATACAATGATAGACCAATGAAAATTGGTTCATTTAGCGCATGCAGCAATGTAACCGGAATAAAAACCCCCTACCATGAGCTTGCTAAAATCATGCATGGGGCTGGGGGTTTATGCTTTGTAGATTTTGCAGCATCGGCACCATACGTAAAAATTGATATGCATCCTGCCGATCCCATGGAGCGTTTAGATGCCATTTTCTTTTCGCCCCATAAGTTTCTGGGTGGCCCTGGTGCCTCAGGCGTTCTCATCTTCAACTCAAACCTTTACAAAAACCGTGTGCCCGATCAACCCGGAGGTGGCACGGTTGACTGGACAAACCCATGGGGTGAGTATAAATATATTGATGATATTGAACGACGCGAGGATGGAGGTACTCCGGGCTTTTTGCAAGCAATCCGTAGCGCATTAGCCATTCGTTTGAAGGAGCAAATGGGTGTTGAGAATATCGAAAAACGCGAAGAGGAGCTAGTTCACCTTGCCCTTGAACGGTTGAGTAAAATTAAAGGGTTACACATTTTAGCCGATAACTGCCTAAATCGAATTGGAGCAATTTCGTTCTATATTGATAACTTGCACTACAACCTTATTGTAACCCTACTTAGCGAGCGCTATGGCATACAAATGCGTGGAGGGTGCGTGTGCGCAGGCACATACGGACATTTCCTACTTAATGTAAGCAAGGAGCAATCGCATCGGATTACTGATTTAATCAATAAAGGCGACTTGTCCGAAAAACCCGGATGGGTTCGATGGTCGTTACATCCAACAACAACCAATGCCGAAGTAGAGTACATTGCCAACGCATTAGCGGAAATTGTTGCATACGGTAAGGAATGGCAAAACGAATACTCGTACTGCAAGCATACCAATGAGTTCTGCAACAAGAACCCTGAAGCAGCAATGCTTTGGAAAAATGTTGAGGAGCACTTTCAATTTTAACCAGTAAGGCTAAAATTATCGCCAGTTTTAACTTTTGGGTAGGCGAGGTTTAGGATTTAATAGCTGAAGTAAAACCTCGTCCTCCCATCCATTCAATGTTTTTAACCAATCCTTTTTTACACCAACCTTAGTAAAACCAAGGTTCTCAAACAAGCGCAAGCTAATAACATTACTTGCCGACACATTTGCATAGAGCTGGTTTAGCTGTAGTACCTCAAATACATATCGGATTAGCACGTTTAAAGCCTCAGTAGCATAACCTTTTCTGCGGTCTTCGTTTTTGGCTATCAAAACACCAACGCCCGCCCGCAAATGGTAGGGATCAAAATCGAACAAATCAACAAGGCCAACCGGAACATTCATAAGCGAGTTCTGATCCTTAGCCTCAATAATCAGCCGTAGCTGCTTGGATTCCCATATGTCTAAATGCGATGTCTCTATATACTTTTTGAGCAGGTATTTTGAGAAAGGCGTAAGCGTATTACTGACCTTCCATATTTCCATGTTGTTTTCCCAGCTGTAAAGCAAATCGACATCCTCTGGTTCAGGTGCACGAAGCTTTACAACGCTGTTTTCTAAAACATTACCCTCCATTACCTTTTCTCAAGTTTTACCAGAATTGCATTGGGGAATCCCATTGAGTTTACCTTTTCCAGCATCTCGGTAGCCTTAGCTTTCTCATTGAAGGCTCCAAAGTAGTAACGGTATAACCCGTCGTTACCAACCTCCTCGGTTACATATAGCCCCCGGAAAAAGTCGAGCGTTAAGGGTATCTCGCTTGTGGCAACAAGAATGGTAAAAACGCTTTGTTTTGTTATAAGATTTTTCTGCAAAGCAGCCACAAGGCGTTGAAGTTCAACCTCATTTACCAGCACGGCCCTTGATGCACCCATATCAATAATGGTATTGAGATGCTCAATGGCGTCGGCCTTTGACTTGTAAACATTCATACAAATCAATCGTCGTGATCCAATTACAAACTCACGAAGGTTGATATTAAACTTCTTCTCAATGGCTTTAATTAGATCAGGAGAAATTGTATCGTCGATAGGTGCAAGCATTATGGTATAGTTCTG
Organism: Bacteroidales bacterium; assembly: GCA_018056955.1. Lineage (GTDB taxonomy): Bacteria > Bacteroidota > Bacteroidia > Bacteroidales > Tenuifilaceae > Tenuifilum > Tenuifilum osseticum. The sequence goes on from JAGPEQ010000016.1 coordinate 19,177, forward strand.
GGTTTGAGGTTTGAGGTGTTCGGGAACATCAACAAACTCAATTTTTAGGTTCTTGTTTGGGTTAAATACCCTAATGCTGGCTCGTCGGTTTAGCTTACGGCCGTTGGGGTTATCGGAACCGTCGGGGTTGGTGTTAGCGGCAAAGCTTACCAGTGAGCCCATACCCCTTACTACAAATCGTTTTTCGTCAATTCCCTTATTAACCAGGTACTCAACTACGGCGTTTGCCCTACGGGCCGAAAGCATGAGATTGTACATGGGTGAGCCCTTGCTGCCAGTATGGCCAATCACCTCGATATACAAGTCGGGATAATCAGTCATGAGCTTGTAAACCTTTTCAAGTTCAAACTGTGCATCGCGTTTCAGCTCGTAGCTGTCAAAATCGAAAAGTACATAGTTGAACCGAATCACCTCCTCTTTGGTTATTGGCTTAGCATCAAGGTTGATATCTAATAGATACTTTTCCTGGTTATAGGTGGTGGGTATGTGAAGCTGCAGTGGGTTCATTACGTAAAATTGGCTGGTAGCCTCAAGGGAGTATCTGCCAGGCTTAATTGCAACGCTGTAAGTTCCATCGCTTAAGGGTAAAGCCATGGCAATAAGGTTGTTTGCAGTATCTTTAACTAAAATAGCGATACTGTCGGATTTAATATCGGCATTGTCAGAGAGATTAACCTTGCCAAAGAGTTCTATCTTACGTGATATACTGGGGTAGATGTTTACCTTGTAAAGTTCGTAAAAGGTTGATTGATTGGAAATGGCCATCGGCATTACGCCAGAAAGTGAATCGAGGGGGTAAAAGTAAAACTCATCGTCAGGTGTATTAAATGGATACCCAAGATTTATGGGCATAGACCAGGAATTACCATCAATCTTTCGGCTGTAAAAAATATCGAATCCTCCCATGCTGTTATGCCCCTGCGAGGCAAAGTAAAGCGTTCGTCCGTCGGGGCATACAATTGGCGACTCCTCGTTGTATGGGGTATTGACCTGTGGACCAAGGTTTATTGGGTTGCTCCATTTGCCATCGGGCTGCAAACTGGACATGTAAATATCGGTTCCGCCATAGCCACCTTTCCGGTTCGAAACAAAATACATCTGTTTGCCATCGACCGATAGCGACGCAAAGGTCTCCCAATCCTTTGAATTGATTGGTGCTGGTAACTTTTTAACGGGTTGCCACTTATCGCCTACCAGCGTTGAGTAGTATAGGTTGCCGGAGGTTACTTCATTGACAAAAAGAATCAAGTAATCGCCGGTGTAGTTAAGGGCGGTAGTATAAAGTTCGCCCTCAACCCTAAGGTCAAGTGTAATATTCCTTGGTGAACTCCACTTGCCATCAATCCACCGGGAATAGTATACTGCAGTATAGAATTTTTCCTTAACCGTAAACACCATGGTTTGCCTATCGCCTGATATTACTGGGTAATTGCAATTCTTATTCCTATCGGGAAACAGGTCGATATGTTCGGTTTTCATCACAATTGGCCTGGAAATGAAATTGTGAGCCACCTCGCATGCTTTTATCTGCTGGTTAACATAGTCGAGGTTGTAAACATCTTTAACATCAATATTATCCTTGAACTTCTGAAAAGCCAGCAGGGCATCATCAAACTTAAAATTTACCATGTAGGCTTGTCCCAGGTAAAAATAGGTTTGAATGGGCGCGGCAGTCTCGCGGTAATACCCTTCACGGTATTTAGGGTTTACATTCTTTGATGCTTTTTCTAGGTAAGGTATAGCATTCTGTTTCAAACCGGGTATGTTCAGGTAACACATACCTAGCTTGTAAAGGATATTGGCATTGGTAGAATCTTGTTGGTATAGGCTCTGGTAAAGGGGAAGTGCCTCCTTGAAGTCCTGAAGGAAGAAGTAATACTCTGCATCGCTAAAGATTTGCTTGAAACTATCCTGAGCCTTAACCTCGCTAACTGAGAAACTAAGAATAAATTGCAGTGCGATTAATGCCTTAATAAACTTTTGCTTTACCATACTTTGCAACCAATTGCATTAAACTTTTAAATCATCAAATAAGCAAATTTAGCATTTATTAACTAAATAAACTAATGTTCAGCGTAATAGTGAAAAAAAATATTGAAAAAAGGCTGCCTGAAGTTGGCAGCCTTAATTTATTAAAAAGAGATAATAAGGTTTTATACTTCCCAGGTATCGCCACTGTTGAGTAAATCGTCAACTGACTTAATCTTGGCGGTTTTCATCACTTCAAGCACTTGGTCGCGTACGTTATCATCGTAGGTAGAGTCTTTTACGTTACGGATTACACCAAGGGCTACAGGGTAATCGGGGTACTCCATGTTGGCAAGCATCATGTGAACACCAGGATTTGGGTTATAGGCATCGTGCACAAGTATATCGTCCATGGTAAAGCCACCCTGGCCAATGGTTACAACCTTAAGGCTCAGTCCGCTGAGAATTAGTCCTTTATCCCTGTTTTTTCCGAATACCATTTTTTCGCCATGACGGAGAACAATCACTCTATCGTCGCGATGTTCACGGTCGGTTATGTAATCGTAAGCCCCATCGTTAAAAATGACGCAGTTTTGAAGAATTTCAACAACCGACGTGCCATCGTGCTTAGCAGCTTCAACCATAATCTCAGCGGTAAGCTTAACATCAACATCGAGCGAACGGGCAAAAAACTTTCCCTGAGCGCCAATAACCAGTTCACCTGGGCGGAAAGGATGCTCAACCGTACCAAATGGTGAAGTTTTGGTAATTGCTCCAAGTGGCGAGGTTGGTGAGTACTGACCTTTGGTTAACCCGTAAATCTGGTTGTTGAAAAGTAAGATGTTAATATCGATGTTACGCCTTACTGCGTGGATAAAGTGGTTACCTCCAATGGCAAGGGCATCGCCATCGCCAGTAACCTGCCAAACGCTCAGCGTTGGGTTTGCCACCTTTACTCCGGTTGCTATGGCCGATGCACGACCATGTATGCCATGGAAACCAAAGGTATTAACGTAGTAGGGGAAACGGCTGGAACAACCAATACCAGAGACAAATACGTAGCGTTCAAGGTTATACTTTAACTGTTTTGATACCTCGGGTAAGGCTTTTTGTACGGCATTCAGAATGGCGTGGTCGCCACAACCCGGACACCAACGCACTTCCTGATCGCTCTTAAAATCCTGTGGGGTGTAATTCATATATTGTTCTTCCATGGCTATTTACCCTCCAAAATTTGGTTAAACTTTTCAACCAGCTCCACCACGGTGAATGGTAGACCCTGAACCTTGTTATACTGTAGGTAGTTGAATTGCTGATAATTCATTCGTAAGTGGTTAGCAAACTGCCCCATGTTTAACTCGCATACCACAAGCTTTTTGAAACGACCAAAAATGTCGGCAACATTTTTGGGCATGGGGTTTATGTAGTTGAAATGGCACAGTGAAACTTTTTTTCCGTTTGCACGCATTTCCTGAACTGCATCGAACAGATGACCGAATGTTCCGCCCCAACCAATAACAAGCAGGTCGCCTTCGGGGTCGCCAATCACTTGCTGCTCAGGGATGAACTCCTGAACACGCTGAACCTTTGCAGCACGGATATCGACCATTCGTTGGTGGTTGGTTGGGTCGTGTGAAACGGTACCTTTTAGGAAATCCTTTTCCAAGCCCCCCACTCTATGGGCAATACCTTTTTTACCGGGGAAAGCCCAACCACGCGCTAAGCGTTTTTCATCGCGAGCATAGGGCATATACCCTTCGGTTCCCTCTGGAACAATAGGTGGTTTTATTTCAGGGTAATCCTTCATGCTTGGAATGCGCCATGGCTCAGAGCCGTTGGCAATATAACCATCGGTTAAAAGTACTACAGGAGTCATATGCTCCATGGCAATTTTACCTGCCATAAAAGCGTAATCGAAACAGTTGCTTGGGGTACTGGCGGCAATTACTACCACTGGCGCCTCGCCATTACGTCCCCAGAGAACTTGCATAAGGTCGGATTGCTCGGTTTTGGTTGGCAAACCGGTTGAAGGGCCACCGCGTTGAACATCAACTATAACTAAAGGAAGTTCCGTCATTACGGCAAGCCCTATTGCTTCAGATTTCAGTGAAAGCCCAGGGCCCGATGTAGTGGTGACTGCAAAGTTCCCGGCATATGCAGCGCCAATTGCAGTACATATTCCAGCAATTTCATCCTCAGCTTGAAGGGTTTTAACGCCTAAATCCTTACGTTTGGCTAGCTCTATTAAAATTTCAGTGGCGGGAGTAATGGGGTATGAACCACAAAACAGGGGTAAGCCCGCTTTTTCGGCAGCTGCTATTAAACCCCATGCGGTAGCCGTGTTTCCATTAATGTTACGGTATTTACCCTTGGGTAAAGTAGTTGCCTGCTTTACTTTATAGGTGCTAGCAATGGCCTGAATATTTGCGGCGTAGTTAAACCCATCGCGTAAAACTTTCTTGTTTGCTTCAACTACTTCGGGCTTTTTGGAAAATTTCTTTTCAAAGAATTTCTCGGTAAAGTTTAATGGCCTATCGAATATGTAGTAAACCATACCCAAGGCAAACATGTTCTTACTACGGATGATGCTCTTATTGTCCAATCCGCTATCCTTAAGGCTTTCCTTGGTAAGGTTTGTAATGGGAGCAAAAATCACCTTGTAATCCTGCAGGTTTAACTCCGATACTGCATCGAAAGTTTTGTAGCCGGCACGCTGGTACCCCTTTTCATTAAACTGGTCGGCATCAACTATAATCATACCGCCACGTTTTACCCATTTGGCGTTGGCTTTTAGGGCTGCAGGGTTCATTGCAATTAACACATCGCAAAAATCGCCAGGGGTATTAACTTTTCGGTTTCCAAAGTGCACCTGAAAACCCGATACGCCACCAATGGTGCCCTGTGGGGCACGTATTTCCGATGGGTAATCGGGGAAAGTGCTTACATCGTTACCAAAAAGTGCCGATGCATCGGCAAACAGGGTTCCGGTAAGCTGCATACCATCGCCGGAATCACCTGAAAATCGAACAACAACCTCGTCCAGCTCTTGGACACTTTTTTGTTTATCCATAAAGATGCTGTTTAGTTTTTAAACATCCTGAATTATATAAATCTGATATCCAGAATGTTATATTGATTACTACTTATTTATTTATGACACAAAATTAGGCTTTTTTATACACAGCAATCGTTTTAAAACATATTTTACGGCATGTTTTTCATTTTTACCTTAACCATAAAAATAAGCTAATAATTACTTTGAATACCTACTAAGCAGCTTGGAAATCCTGATAAAGTGAGGTCCTTCCCAGTAAACCTGCCCACATCTGGAACACTGAAAAAACTCACTGTAAATCTGGTAGGTAGTTGAAGGAACTAAGTTTTTAACCATGGATTTATCAACCTGTTCTACCTCACCATTGCACAGTGAGCACCTTGAAAACGGATCAAGGTAGTGAGCAAGGTCAAAGTAATGAACCACCTCGGCAAGCTGCAGCTGAGGATTAGTGTTTCTGAGAAAATATCCAAATTGGGCTTGGCCGTTACGCAGGATACCCTTATCGCGGGTCAGAATAATTCGGCCATCGGCTTGTGCAATATCAAGTATCTGATTGTCATTAAACGACTTATCGTATAGTGTGTCGATTCCGCAAAAGCGGAGGTATGCGGCCAGTCGACCTAAATGAACATCAAGAATAAACCTGGGGGGCTTTTCAAAATCAGGTCTTAAAGCAATTGCCGATAATGGCAATGAAGTAAATTTTGGGTAACACGAAATTAGTGTGCCGTTAGCAGGACGGTAATCAAATTTAACCGGTAGGCTATCGGCTAAAATCAGAAAAACCTCAACATGCGGAACCCCTATCGATTCAACCAAGTCCTTTACAGTGGGCATCCCAAAAAAACCTACACGCTGATCCTTATGCTTTTTGCCTTGTGGCAAAAAATCGTTCAGATCGCCATAAACTCTAATGTTCACAAACTTTTTGAACTCAACCGGCACGATAACTGTTAGTAAGTAGTAAATTTGCAGTAAATTACAAAATGGTATGGCAATAATCAAACCCTTGAGGGGAATTACACCTAAAATTGGTAAGAACTGCTTTATTGCTGAGACTGCAGTGATAATAGGTGATGTTGAAATTGGCGATGATTGCAGTATTTGGTACGGCGCTGTGCTTCGTGGCGATGTTAACTCCATTAGAATAGGTAACAGGGTTAATATCCAGGATAATGCGGTGCTTCACACTACCTACCAGAAAACAACCATCGAGGTTGGCGATGATGTATCGATTGGACATGGTGTAATACTTCATGGCGCCCAGGTAAGCCGGGGAGCCTTGCTAGGAATGGGTTGTACTGTTATGGACAACGCTAAAGTTGGCGAAGGAGCAATAGTTGCTGCCAACGCACTGGTATTGGAGAACACTGTTGTTGAACCCGCATGTGTTTATGCAGGAGTTCCAGCCCGTTTTGTCAAAAAGGTTGCCCCTGAACTTAGCCGCGAAACCAATGAGCGTATTGCCCGCAACTACCTCTTTTACTCAGGCTGGTATAAAGATGGTGATGCAAAGTGATATTAAGGCATTATTTTTGAACTCATTTACCGTTAACCAAAATCAAAACCATGAAAAACAGAATCTGGGTTTTAACTATTTGGATGCTTGGCATATCCGCTTCGGTTTCCATAGCACAAGAAACAAAAATCAACTGGATTGAAATAGATAGGGCTTTTGAGGTAAACGAAAAAACGCCCCGAAAAATATTCATCGATGTTTATACCGACTGGTGTGGCTGGTGTAAGAAGATGGATGAGAATACTTTTACCAACCCTGTAATAGCCTCGTACCTCACCCAAAAGTTTCATGCCGTAAAGTTCAATGCCGAAGGTTCAAAAGATATAACATATAAAGGTAAGGTATACAAGAATAAGGGGCAGGGGCAGGGGCAACGCAATCCGCATGAGTTTGCTATAGCTATTCTACAAGGAAGGTTATCGTATCCCTCAATAGTGTTTATGGACGAGAACAATAACCTAATTACCTACATTGCCGGATACCTTACTCCTGAACAGCTAGAACCAATAATGGCTTACATTGAAAGCGATGCTTACAAAACCCAGAAATGGGAAGATTTTCGGGCAAAGTTTGTAAGTAAACTAAATACAGTAGCAAATCCTTAATCACTTACCTGGAAAATTAACAGGCAGTTGGGCTAGCAGTCCATACTGGAATATGCTTAAACGCTTTTCAACAAGTAGCTGCTTGCCATCAATAACTCTCATGTTAACTGCAACGGGTATCCTGTAGTAAAACCTGTCGATTTTGGCTTTTAAAGCAATGGTTTCCAGGCTATTCTTAGTAGCATCAATATTCTCAGGATATTCAGGTTGATCAAACTCAATGAGTATTGGGCGTCCGGAAAGGTCGGTTGATGAAAGCAATCCTTTGCTTTCGGAAAAACGGAAAAGGATAGCGCTCTCGCCTTCGGTGTTCGAAGGAATGAAGCTATAGGTTTGAGTGAATGTGTGAGTAAACCTTTTACCTACAAATAGTGCCAGATATTCGTCCTCCAGCCTTTGAAGTTCCTTCAAAATCAACTTAAGTGCATCGCCACTGAATGGATGGTCGATATCAGGGGTAAGAAAATCGAGCCTTTTTTTTCGGATGCTAAAAATAAAATCGGCTGCCTCCTTAGCTTTTTCCTCAAGGTTGCGTTCAATGGTCATTGAACGCTGTATGGGCACCCTTACGTAAACACTGTCGCGCAGGGTTCTACCATAAAATGTAGTTGATTCCTCGGCAACAAAAGGGTTAACCGATAAATCCTTATAAATTACCTCTCCTTTACTGCTTACTTCTTTGTTTTTAGCAATGGCTCTACTTTCAGGGGTTTGGTTAACAGGTAATATTAACCCTTCATTAGAAAGATTTATAAAGTTACCATAACCCTTTCCCGATGGGTAAATAGCAAAGACTGCTTTGGGATCCGGTTCAGCGGTGGTTTCTACATCTATTTTCTCAATTAGATACTCAACCTTTTCGGTATTACTTACCCCGTCGATACCCAAAAACTTTTTGGCATAATCGGCATATGGGCCGGGGAAATATTCGCTTTGAGAGCTAACAACCTTTACGTAAACCACTGTTCGGGGTAACGAATAGTAAACTGCAACTTTTTTATAGTCAATTGTTTTACCAGCCGGTTCAACTTGAATGGTTTTACTATTACAGCCCAATAATACAAGGGATAGAACTGCTAAGAAAAGATTTTTACTCATCATTGTTGGTTATGTGTTGGAATGCTTTACAAATATAGTTCACAATGTCCGAAGCACACAAGCTAATTTGTCCAAATTCGTCGGCGGCCAAGTCGCCTGCAAGGCCATGGATATAAACACCGGTAATGGCAGCATCGGCCGGGGGAAGCCCACGAGCAAGCAATCCGGTAATTATTCCACTAAGAACATCGCCGCTTCCTCCGGTTGCCATCCCCGGATTTCCTGTGGAGTTGAAATGAACATTGCCACTGGGCAATACTACCCTTGTGTAGGCTCCTTTTAGAACAATTATCACCCCGTATTTTTGTGCCATTTCTCTTGCACGTTCAAGCCTCTCCCAGCTACACTGCGATTTCCCAAAAAGTCGATCGAACTCTCCGGGATGTGGTGTTAAAATCAATGCATTGTTAACACTATTGAGTACATCAATATTCCTTGAAAGTAAGTTTAGTCCATCGGCATCTACCACCAAAGGTAATTGGCAGGTTTTAATCAACTTGACGAGCATTTGATCGGTTTCGGTACTTTGTGCAATGCCTGGGCCCACGCAAACCGCTTGATATCGATCCAACTCAGGGAATTGGGTAATGTGAGTTTCACAGCTATCGATGCTAGTTAAGGCTTCAGGAACATTTACCTGGGCAATGGTATAGCCTACCTTGGGAATATGCATTGTTACTAATCCTACCCCACTCCTCACAACCGATTTAGCACATAGGCAAGCCGCTCCCATCATCCCGTTGGAACCTGCAATAACTAGAGCATGCCCGTAAGTCCCTTTATGGGCAAAGGTTGACAACTGGAAAAAATCGGTTTTGATACTACTTGCCGTGGTATAATGGTACGGTGTAGCCGTATTTTCAATAGCCTCCGTATGCAGACCAATGGGTAGAACTACCCAGCGCTTTAAAAATTGCTCATTTTCTGGCATAAAAAAAGCCAGCTTGGGAAACTGTAAGCTAAGACAGTAGTCGGACTTTACCACAGGGTTATTGTTGGGTACTGGATTGGCCTCGCCAAAAAGACCCGAGGGAATATCAATAGCGATAACCTTAGCCCCCGATGAGTTGATATGCTCAATTAGTTGAGCAGCAACCCCTTCAATGGATCGACTAAGCCCCGAACCGTATAGGGCATCAACTACCAGATCATCGGTATGAATTTCAGGAAAATCGGATTGATGTTTAACTAAAAATAATTCCGGCGTTAACTCCTTTAGACGATCAAGATTTGTTAAAAAGTCGGCTGAGTAAGAATCGGCTTTTAAGTAGTAACAGTGCGCGTTAAAGCCCGTATTAATTAGCAAACGAGCCAATGCAAGCCCATCGCCCCCGTTATTACCGGGGCCACAAAAGATTTTAATCCTTCGATTCTTATGGTATTTGCTTCGAAACCAGTTGAAAATGGCTGTTGCAGCCCGTTCCATCAAATCAATTGACTCAATGGGTTCGTTTTCTATGGTATAAGCATCGATGCTTTTGATCTGGCTTGTTTTGAATACTTTCATTGATTCAGGCTATAGTGCTAAGTTACTAATTTTTCCCGATTGTTTATCCTGAACAGGTCAATTGTAAAAAATCCATTGATGAATCTCCTCTATAAATGTATCCCTCTCCCTTTTTTTAACCCGGTTGATTATGTTAATCCATGGTATTTAGATTTAACAGTTCAACTTCCCTATAACTCCCTATATCTCCGTCATATTCTTAATTCTTCCGGTTCACGGCTCACGGTTCACGGTTCACGAACATAAAGCTCTCCAACCCCCTCATATCCTCAATTCTTCTTTTAACTTTACACTTTTCACTTTTCACTAGTTCTAACCCCCTCTAACTTCCTCTAACTCCATCATATTCCGCTCATTCCTACTCATTCCTCTAATCCCGTCTGAATCTGTTAAATCATGGCACTTCGGTTAATTGTATTTACAAATTAAAACCAATAAATGGTTATCGCTTTTAACATTTAGGTAAAATAAGCTTAACAAAAACATTATACAACATAATTTGTGGATTTGGAAATAAACCATTAAATACTATTTTTGTCAATCTTGAAAAATTGAAGATAAACCAAAACCATAATTTATATGTTGAAAAATCATCCTAAAGGACTACTGGTAGCGTTCTTCTCCAACATGGGAGAGCGTTTCGGTTTCTACACCATGATGGCCATCCTGGTGTTATTTCTCCAAGCCAAGTATGGCCTATCGGCCGAGGAAGCCGGTGGTTACTACAGCTGGTTTTACTTTGCCATTTATGCGTTAGCCCTTATTGGTGGATTAATAGCCGATGCAACCAATAGGTATAAAACAGTAATTCTGCTGGGGATAATCATTATGTTTGGGGGCTACGCAATGATTGCCATGCCTGGCATGAGCCTAACCATGACATTACTTGGGCTTTTCATCATTGCATTTGGGAATGGCTTATTCAAAGGTAACCTGCAGGCAGTAGTTGGCCAGATGTACGACAACCCTGAATACTCAAAGGTTCGCGATACTGGTTTCATGATTTTTTATATGGGTATAAATGTAGGTGCATTCTTTGCCCCATTTGTTGCAACCGGTATCCGTAACTGGTTCCTTCGCAGCCAAGGCTTTGAGCACGATGCCAGCCTACCCTCGCTTTGCCATGCATTCCTAAACGGTAAGGTAACCGATCCTGAGTCGCTCGCAAAGTTCGAAAGCCTTGCCAGCAAGGTTTCGGGTGCCACTATTACCGGTACTGAACAGCTCACCGATTTTGCTCATAAATACATTGATGCCTTTTCGCGCGGGTATAACTGGGCTTTTGGTGTTGCTGCAGTTGCAATGGTGATCTCGCTACTTGTATATGTAATTTTCAACAAAAAATTACCCAATAAGGAGAAAAAAGTTAGCACTACACCAGCTGCGGGATCGCTATTTACCAAAAAGAACCTTCTAAACGTAATTGTACCCATTGCCCTTGTATTATTGACTGGAGCGATTTTCTGGTTACTCGGAGCCGAAATTGCTTTAGGATTGGCCATTGGTCTATTCTTTGGCTTTGTGGCCATGATGTTCATGATGTCAACCAAGGAAGAACTTCCAAAGGTTACCTCGCTTCTACTCGTATTTGTGGTTGTAATCTTTTTCTGGATGTCGTTCCACCAGAACGGTTTAACCTTGACCCTATTTGCCCGCGACTATACCGTTAAGGAGGTTGGACCTTTCACCAATATCTTCTTCAACATATGGTCAATGCTTTCATTTATTGGCACCATTGCTGGGTTGGTGTTAATGTTTGCCCGTAAACAGATTCGTGAGAGAATGATTGGACTGGTAATGTTTCTTGGCCTTGGTTACCTAACCTACTACCAGGCTATCAAATTTGGGGCTTCCAACCCAATTGCCCCCGAGGTTTTCCAATCGTTTAACCCATTGTTCATAGTAGTGCTTACATTCCCTGTTATGGGTGCTTTTGCCTGGATGAACAAACGGAATATTGAGCCCTCAACCCCTAAGAAAATAGGTATAGGGATGATAATTGCTGCAATTGGATTTGTGGTTGTGCTGTTGAGTTCAATTCACCTAATAGCTCCCAAAACCATTGAGGCGCAAGGGCTAACCGAATGGGGCAGGGTTTCGCCTTACTGGCTAATTAGCAGCTACCTGATTCTAACCATTGCTGAGTTATTCCTCAGCCCAATGGGATTGTCGTTTGTATCAAAGGTTGCTCCTCAACGCTTCCAGGGATTAATGCAGGGTGGTTGGCTACTTGCTACTGCCATTGGAAACAAGTTGCTTTTTGTAGGCAGCTTCTTCTGGGAAAGAATTGAGCTATGGCAGCTCTGGACAATCTTTATTGTTTGCTGCTTACTCTCGGCAATTTTCATCTTCTCCATTATGCGTAGGTTGGAAGAAGCAACCAAGTAAAAATCAATTATACTTCTCTTAATCAGTGGGTGCCCATTCAGGTACCCACTTTTTTTTAAAAATGTTAGTGCACATGGTTTTGATTTGGATTGAGTTTCAAGAATACACTTTTGGGTTCCTAATATCTGACTTAAGCTTCCTTGCCTTTCCCTTGTAAAAATAATTTTCCGAAAATGGTGATTGTTAAATTAATTGCACTACCTTTGCAGCGAATTGAGAAACGCTTCAACTAAGAATATTTTGCCGTATCTAGCCGATTCCCGACAAAACTTCGGTTAAGCAAGACCTCAGTTAACAAACAATTTTATTTATCAATCACAATCTAATTTTAGTGTATGAACATTTACGTGTCAGGTCTGAGTTACCGCATTAACGATGACGACCTAAGGCAACTATTCGAAGAGTATGGCCAGATTAACTCGGCCAAAGTAATTACCGACAGGGAAACAGGGCGTTCGAGAGGATTCGGCTTTGTTGAGATGGCCAATGATGAAGAGGCCCGTACTGCAATTGAGGAACTTACCGGCGCTGAATACGATGGTAAGGTAATCAGCGTTTCAGAAGCAAAACCCAAAACCGACAAGCCCCGCAACGGTGGTGGATTCAACCGTGAGCGTCGTGGCGGTGGTTACGGTGAACGTCGTGGCGGTTACAGCCGCGAGGGTCGCGATAGCCGTGGTGGCGGTCGCGGTGGCAGAAGGGATTACTAGGATTCTTTCAAGTATACCAAGTAGAAAGGCAGCCATTTGGCTGCCTTTTTTATTTTACCTCTGTAAACGTTCCACTCTTGTTGCAAAGTACTTGGTGCTGCCCCGCCAGGGAACCCTGATATAGCGTTTCTTGTAATGTATGTTTACCCTTTCACCACTTAGAGCTACCTGCTCTAGCTCCTTTACAAGTTCATGATTACTGGGTTCAACCGAAAAATCGAAGGTTTCAGCAATGGGGCTGGTTCCCCTTAATGCGCCAAACGACTCAAGGCCTAACTTGGCCTCATAGGTTTTGAATATCAAACCTTTCTGGCTAATACGAATTATTTTCCCTGCCATTACGCCTTCCTCATAAGTACCCCAGTAAAGGAATGCAGCTATAGCAACTAGTAATAGCGCAATGAAAAAAAGTATCCTACGAATGATCTTCATTTTTTTCGTCAAATATAACTATTAATGAAATTCAAGAAGCGATTCATGTACGCCCTTATGGATTTCGTACCAGAAATCAAGTGCAGCACTTCGCTTGTCCTCCTCAAAATACTTTATCCATCTGTCGAGTTCAGGATTGCTTGCACCATCAACCTCCTTCTTTTTCCTTAGAAAGGAGTAAACAAAATCGATATTCCTTTCGCTTTCCCAGAATATGGATGCGTTACGGCTGTTTATTCGGCTTGCAGTAAGAAGTATCGATCGTTGAAACTTTTCCTTTAACCCGTAAAGTTGCTCAATTACATCAGGGAGAATATCCTCAGCCCATGCCCTGTGGAAGCGACACATTCCCAGGTTATCCATTACAAGCTCGTTTAGCATGCGCTTAGCGTTTTCCCTTCCCAACTGACGAGGAGGAACAAAATCCTTTCCGTAGTACATGTAGTACTTACCCATAATTGCCATGGGCGATAGTACTCCGGGTGTCCAGTACTGGTTGGGTACCATCCAGCCGGAGCGCGCAAAACCTATGTATATAAACTTATCGAGTACAGATGTTCCCTTACGCCGGGCAAGATGACGGGCAAACTTACGTGCCCCCTCGCGCAAGTGAAAAACTCCATTGGGATTCACCATCTGGTCGAGTAAAGCAATTCCAATGTTAGCGTTATGCATTGAGTCCTCCACAACACGGAAACCATTGGGTGTAAATACGGGAATATCGGCCACGCCAAGTTCTTGAGGCTCTACAAGACCATCGGCCATGCAGTCCATAAGCCACGATAACACACCACCCACCGAAATGGCATCGAAACCAAGCATATCGGCATGGTGGTTTAACTTCTCAGCAGCTCGCTGATCGAATATTCCGCAAAGAGGCCCCATGGTTTGGTAGGGCTCATAGTCTTTTTTGAACTCCCCGTGCATTTTTTTACATACAGCCCCACAAGGTTCACCACAGGTACGTTGCTGCTTGGTTTTAATGGTTTCCTCGTTAAACTGCTTAAGGTAGTGGTTTAGTATGAAATCGTTATGGATTTTAAGGCGTTCCTCCTCCGTCATGTAGATTGTTCGATAGTTGAAGGCCATAATATCGCCCTTCATGGTGGCGTAGTTTACGCCAAAGGTTCCACCGGTTTCAAACTTAGGATCGAAGCGATACTTGGTGGTAGCCTCCATATCCTTGGCAGCAAGGCGTTTCTGGTAGCGATCCTCAAACCAGCTATCGGCAACGGTACGGTCGCGGAAGTCCTCATCGATATATGTTCCACCGTAAATAATAGCAACAATGTTGTGCTGCTGCACCATTTTGGTACCAAAGCCTCCACGGCCAGCCCAGGTGTCAACATAGGTAATCTCATTCTTACGGATTGGAGCTGAGGCAATAGCGCCAAAATCGGTGTACATCGATGCTGGCCCGGTAGCAAGTATTCGGGGTTCATTCTCATAACGGCTACCAAACTGGTTGAGTGCATACTGCATCATGGAGTAAACCCCACCACGACCCTCGGCCCAAATGGTTCGTGGCCGGACAGGGAGAAGTTCTACCTCAATTTCCTCACCATGAATACGGTTAAGATAAAGGATTGACGGTGCTGCAGCCTTACCTACAATGGAAAACATATTTATTCCAAGGTTATCGAATACCAAACCTGCACCCCCCATCGACGATATGTAAAAACCATGCCAACACGGTGATATTCCGTTTACAATCAGGCGGTTAGAACCAGGAAAAATTGAACCAGCTAAAAGTCCAACCCCTATGTTTAAGCTGTTATGCTTATGCGATAGATGTATTCCCAAATCAATCGGCCCAAAAAAATCGCCCACTTGGAAACGGTTCACCTTGTAAAAGCCACTTGCTGCATCTACCATCAGCACTTTTATGGTTGGATTTGATGTGCTCATTCTAGTACGGTTTAAAATTTCAGCTCAAAGATACAAAGGCAAAAATTAACTGTTAATAAAATAACAGATTTTAATATTGCCCATTTCCATTTACAAGTTAAGGTTTTTTGTAGAAATCTATACATTTAAGTTTTAATGCTTAGGCATAGGCTTTCTGAACAAAACATGAATAATTCATTCAGACTTTTTCCCAAGTTAACATTTATCATTTAAATAAGACGAAATCAAACTCAATGAAGTAAAAAAGTAAGGGTAACCTTGCTTGACTCCTATTCTGAAGTTATAGGTTTGCAGGCATTAATTACTATAACTATTTTTGTGCCGTTAATACTACACCATGATACTCAACTTTTTCTTCAAGCACAACGCTTACAAGCATATTTTTTTTGATTTAGACAGAACGCTATGGGACTTTGAGCAGAACATGCGCGATGCGCTTGCTGAAATCTACGCTAACCATAAGCTGGACTTGGCTTTTCCTAATCCTGATACTTTCATTGACTGCTTTAACCGAAACAACCATTACCTGTGGGATAAGTACCTTAAAGGTGAGTTGACTAAGGAAGTTCTGCGCTACAAGCGGTTTGAGATTACCTTGGCTGAGTATGGTATTGAAAGCAAACCCCTTGCCGAAACCATTGGCGATGAGTACTTAACCATTATGCCCTTAAAAACTGCGCTAATCCCTGGCACTCGTGAAACTCTCGATTACCTGGCCAATAGGTATAAGCTACACGTTATCTCAAACGGGTTTAAAGAGGTTCAGCTACCTAAACTGCAAAGAAGCAACATTGATAAGTACTTTGAGTGGGTTGTAACATCGGAACACTCAGGATTCCACAAGCCCGATAAGCGAGCCTTTGGGTATGCATTATCAAAGGCTAACGCCCGTAAGGGCGAGAGTATTATGATAGGCGACGACCTTGAGATAGATATACTGGGAGCAAAGAAGTTCGGTATGGATCAAATTTATTTCAACCCCAAAAGCAACCCTCACCAGGCCAAAGTTACCTTTGAGGTGAGGGAGCTAGTTGAGATTAAAAAAATCCTTTAACCCTAAAAAGGTATATTGGTATTATCAATTCCCTTACCGGGATTAAACGTAAAATCGTCAACAGGGTCGTTGTTCATCTTTGAGCTAAAGGTAACGGGGGCAGAGGATGTATAGGTAGGAGTAATAGTATTGGGAATAATAGTCATATCGTCCAAATCGGAGAATTTAGCCATTTCCTTCTGGAATCGCAGTCGAACATCATCAACTGCACCGTTACGGTGCTTGGCAACAATTATTTCAGCAATGCCAAGGGTTGAATTGCCGCTGTCATCAACATCAAAGCCATAGTACTCAGGGCGGTGAATAAAAATAACCACGTCGGCATCCTGCTCAATGGCACCAGACTCCCTGAGGTCTGAGAGCTGCGGACGCTTATTACCCCCGCGGGTTTCAACTGAACGATTTAGCTGCGAAAGGGCAATGATAGGAATATCGAGTTCCTTTGCAATTGCCTTTAGCGACCGGGAAATGGTGCTAACCTCCTGCTCTCGGTTACCCTTGGTATCGGTTGGGCCGGTCATCAGCTGTAGGTAGTCAATAATCACTATTCCTATGTTGTGCTGCGCCTTAAGCCTCCTACACTTAGCCCTTAGCTCAAATATGGAGAGCGCGGGGGTATCATCAATAAAAATCTTGGCATCGGCTAGCTGCTTGGTTTTAACGGTTAGCTGAGTCCATTCGTCATTCGATAGCCTTCCGTTGCGTATTTTTTCCGAGGGGATGCCCGATTCAGCAATGATCAAACGGTTTACCAGCTGAATGTTTGACATTTCAAGGGAGAAGAATGCCACAGGAACGTCGTACTCCACGGCCATATTGCGCGCCATGGATAGTACGAATGCTGTTTTACCCATTGAAGGGCGCGCTGCCACAATAATTAAGTCCGATTTTTGCCAACCCGAGGTTAACCTATCCAGGTCAGTATAACCAGATGGAACTCCGCTAAGACCATCCTCGCGCTTACCAGCCTCCTCTATCTGCTTGAATGCTTTAACTACAATGTTGCTAATGGGTTGAGTATCGCTTTTAATATTACCCTCTGCCACCTTAAAGAGTTCCATTTCGGAGTAGTCCAGCAGCTCATCAACATCAATATCATCCTCAAATGAACGTCGTTCAATATCGGTGGCAACGCGAATAAGTTCCCGCTGGATATACTTTTGTGCAATAATCTTTGAGTGATACTCAAGGTGTGCAGCAGATCCCACCTTGGAGCTAAGCTCAGTGATGTACGCTGCCCCGCCAACCTCATCGAGTTTGGACTGTTTACGCAACTCCTCGGTTACCGTGAAAATATCGATTGGTTCAAGCCTTGCCGATAAATCCTGAATGGCTTTAAAGATAATTTGGTGTGCTTCCTTATAGAAACATTCGGGCTTAAGGATCTCGCTTGCAATAATTACACCATCCTTTTCAACCATTATAGCGCCAAGCACTGCCTGTTCAATATCAACCGCTTGCGGGGGAACCTTACCTAGCTCCGATACCATTGGTTTAGCTGGTGAATATGGCTTTTTTCCCGTACTTTTTCTCTCTCCGGCCATTTTTATTTGTTTTTGCAAAGCAAAGGTAGAATTTCAATTCGCGAAACGGAAGCTGCATCCCATAGTGTTTTTTCACATTCAAACATCGGTTACTAACAAGTTATTAACCGATGGGGTAAACCCACAAATTCTCAATACAATAGGAAAGTAATAGAAAATGTAGTGAATAAACTGCGGTCACTGAGCCTAGATTAACCGTAACGTTTCTTAAGAATAAGCAACAGGAATGCGCCAATGAATAGTATTGTGTTTGTTACGTATATGAAGGGATCTAAACGGATTAGGCCATAAACAATCCAAAAAACTCCGTTCAGCAGACCAATAGCAATTCCAGACCAAGCCAAATCGTGGGTCTTTTTGGTTTTCCATGAAGTATAAACTTGTGGAAAGAATAAGCTTGCCGCAGTTATTGAACCGAGCAAACCAAATACCTGAGCAACATCAATCATAGCTTAAAAATTAAGCATTAAACCCCAAATGCTTTACAGTCCTAACTCAATTGACTATAATCCATTCAAAGATAGCCATCAAATGGTAAAGAAGTTTTATCAAATCGTTTTTTATTCACAAAATTTTATGTAGACATTTTTCAGGACGGGTCACTTATTTCAGGACTAGACATTCTTTATCCTTTATCCTTTATCCTTTATCCTTTATCCTTTATCCATGTATTTACTATCTTTGTTCTGCTTTTAAAAACTTAAACACCATGAGGAACAAATGGATAGTAGCAGCCATTACCGTTTTGGCCATTCAGGGCTGTAAGGAAAACCGATTCGACTCAATTCAACCCCCTAGAGATGTTGAACCTGTTTCCATTACCAGGTTCGAGAAAGAGCTTTTTAGTATTAATCCTGACAGCATTGAAAAAGCCTTCCCTATTGTTTATCAAAAGCACACAAGTTTCACAAAACTGTTTACTGAGGGCATTATACGAATTGGGAAGAACGATTCCCCCGATTTTTACAGGTACTTAGGGTTATTCCTCACCGATACCATGGTACAAAACGCCAACAGAATGGTTGAGAGTGTATTCCCAGCCAATGCTCCATTTGAAAAGGAGATTAGCGATGCGTTCGCGAGGTACTCTTTCTTTTTCCCAAGCAAACCACTACCAAAGGTTTACACCTATATTTCAGGTTATAACCTATCATTGGCAATAGATGATAGTTTGGTGGCCGTGGGGCTCGACCGCTATTTGGGTAGAAATACCATACAGTATTCCCTGCTTGGCATACCTGTTTACCAGCAACGTAAGATGCACCCCGGTAAAGTTCCATCGGATGTTATGCGGGCCTGGCTGTACAGCGCTTTCCCTTTCCACGATTCAATCAACAACCTACTGAGTAACATGATTTACGAAGGGCAAATCATGTACCTAACCAAGCGGATGCTCCCATATCAACCCGACTCCCTAATTTTTGGTTTTACACCACAGCAGTACAAGTGGTGCCTAAATAACGAGTCTGCCATGTGGACTCACCTTATTGAAAATAAGCTGCTCTTTACCACCAATACTGTTGACATCAACAAGATGATAAACGATGCTCCATTTACATCGGG
>JAGPEQ010000082.1 GCA_018056955.1 Bacteroidales bacterium
TCGCGGGTAAGCTGTGATTTTTCAATTCCTTCGGATTTCAACTTGGCCACAACCTTGGCTTCGGTTGCTATTGAGGCATGATCGGTACCGGGTACCCAGCATGCATTCTTCCCTTTCATTCGAGCCCTACGCACCAGAACATCCTGAAGTGTATTGTTAAGCATATGGCCCATGTGAAGCACCCCCGTAACATTGGGAGGCGGTATTACTATGCAGTAAGGTTCACGGTCGTCGGGAGTTGAACGGAAAAATCCTTTTTCCATCCAGTACTTGTACCACTTATCCTCAACCTCAGCCGGGTTGTACTTAGCCGAAAGTTCTCTTGTGCTATCCATATTGTGTTGTAAACTAAATCGAACCGCAAAAATAGCATTTTTTCAACAACGGGCTATAGCTTTAGCAAAAGCTTATTGGCACAGCTTGTCGTGGCACGATTTATGATAAATTGAGTTGATAAACCAAAGTACCATGAACCGACTAATAACCTTTGTTCTGTTGATGTTTGCCACCGCGGCAATGGCACAGGTAGATGTAGAATCGATACCCGACTGGTACAACAATCCGCCTACGTCAGCCCGAAAGATTTACGCTGCCGGTACGGCAACGGGGCCAACTATCGACGTTGCCGAGAAAAAGGCAACAATGGACGCCAAAATCCAACTAGCCCGGCAGGTTGGGCAGGTTAAGTACCTTAGTAAGGATGGCGATAAACTTTCCACCGAGGTGGTTAAGGCTGAACTACGCGACGTTCGCGTTGAACGTAAAAAGGTGATTTCAGCTGGCAATAGCCATGCCGTATTCGTACTGGTGTCGATGAAAAAGAAAAACGTGAAACGTGAGTCGTGAAGTGTTAAACGCGATTTTTTCTTTTTGTCACCCATCTCCTTTTGCTTGCGATATCTTTCGCTCGAAAGATCACTAAAAAATGCCATAAACCGAGTTTAGTCAACAGAAAAACAAAAAAATAAACAACTTTCTTCTATTGACTTATCAAGGTAAGTCCGAATTTTCGGAATGTAAAGATTTTGTTAGTCAATTCGTTAATTGATGAATTTCCTCTAAACCCAAAGGTGACATTAACCTTATTTTTCTAATGACCGTCATTAGCCAATCCCGTTATTTTTTCATTGATAGTTAATGTTTTGCAATGATAAATCGTTTAAAAAAAACTAAAAAATTATAATTCAAGCTCTTATTTTTAAATTTAGCCTTTCTAAATCGGGGTTAAACCCAGCTTAGTCATTAGTTCGCTTCGCTCCTAATGACCAATCTCCTCTAAAAATGTTGCCGTATCCCCATTCCGGTTTAACGCACCCTAATTTCCTCCCATTCTACAATTCCTAATCATTCCGAATCTTTCCGCACCATTTTCGTTGGGTTTAATTGTTCACTTTTCACTATTCCTCTAACTTTCTCTAACTCCAAGATATTCCTTCTATTCCGATTCATTCCTTTAGAAATTAGCCCGCTTGAATTTGTAAATTCATGGTACTTGGAATAAAAGTTTAGCTATTCGCCCATACATTTCAAGACCGCCAAGCCATCAACATTTGCAAAACCTGTAACAACTATATCAAGTTTTGCTTATTTTTATGCTTTCTGTGTTAGCAGAAAATCATAGTAATTTTACCCTTTTACCAATGAAAATAACTCTTGTAGCAATAGGTAAAACAAACGAAAACTATATTGCCGAAGGGTTCGATTACTACGCTAAGCGAATTAACAGGTACTGCAGGTTCGATTTCAAAATCCTACCTGAACTCAAAAACACCAAATCGATGCCTATTGAGCTACAGCTTCAAAAGGAGGGCGATATGCTACTTGCCGAAATGGAAAACCATCAGGAGTGCATACTACTCGACGAGCATGGAAAACTTTATACTTCAGTAGAACTTGCAGGTTTTATTGAGAAACGCATGATTAGCGGCCAACGCGATTTGGCTTTCGTTATTGGCGGCCCCTACGGTTTTGACCAAAGGGTTAAAGCGGCATGCCATGGTAAACTTTCGGTATCGCCCATGACCTTTTCCCACCAACTTATACGACTATTATTTGCCGAGCAACTTTACAGAGCACTTACGATTATTAAGGGCGAGCCCTACCACAATCCCTAACTTAGGCGCGATTTTTGCTGTAACCTAACTTTGAAAATGAAGCCAAAACTACACTACATAACAATAATCCTATTAGCTATCTCGGCGCTACTTTTAATAATCTCTGAGGTTGGGCTAAACAACATCCCTTACGTACAGCCAATAACGGCAAAAAAGAGCACCATAGAGAAAATAGTTGAGAAAAAGGTGCAAAGCGCGTTTGAGCTATCTACAAAAATTTTGGAAAATATTGATAGTTCCTGCAATTCATCCTCATTTGAGAAGACCCTTAATTTCATCAACTCGTTACCGGAAAAGGATAGATTTGAAATTTTTATTTACAGGAACAACTCGCTCTGTTTCTGGTCAACTAACATTGAGCCCGAAATATGTGTTAAAAAAGCCGATGTTGCCCGATTGGAAAGAATTAACAGCGCATACTACATCTCATTCTGGAACTACAATGCCGACTCCACCCTTGCAGCAAGGGTTTTGATACATGTATCGAATGAATTTCCATACCAGAATAAGTACCTTATTAACGGCTACAACGAAAATTTTAAAATCCTATCGGGATTTACCATATCCAATCAGGTGGAGTCGTACTGCATCCCAATAAGACCTAAGGATTTTGAACCCTTCTACCTGGTACCAACCGACAAAGCCGGTAGGGTTCTAAAGGATAATATTAAAATAGGCTTGCGGCACCTTTCCATTATACTGCTTATAATATCGCTAAGTTTATCTTTAAATCGATATTTCAAGCATATACACCAGGGAATTAGGGTTCTGATTTTTGCCGCTACCATTGTTTTAATCAGGCTAATTAGCTTAAAAACCTCGTTCCCCGGCACCTTGCCCTTTCGTGTCTTTAATCCTGAATTTTACGCTCACACCTGGTATAGCCCCTCGCTTGGCGATTATTTAATCAATGCAATATTAATCCTCCTAATTGCGGCATTTGCATACCGCAGTTTAAGCCAGCACAGGCTAAACATCCAAACCTTACTTGGGAAAAGCATATCGGCCATAACATTGATATTGATGCTTTTTTGCTACGTTGCGGCCCATGCAATGATTGTGTCATTGGTTAACCACTCCACCATTCCGCTCGACACCTCCAACATTTTCAACCTCAACATTTACTCAGTCATAGGATACCTATCCGTGTTTTTTTGGGCTCTTGCTGCAATTACTTTCAACCTGCTATGGCTGCGTATTAACGAACAGGAAAGAGAAAAACGTTTTCATAAATACCTAACGCTTGCAGTGCTTATATTTGCCCTTCCGTTTTTTGTACTAATTGATTTTAGCAACATCTCCCTTTTGGGTTATGGATGGTTCTTGCTTGTTTCGGTTACTCTTTACTGGTTCTGTTGGGTAAAAAACAAAACAATTGGCACCAAGGCTTTACTTGTTCTTGCAGCTGCATCGTCAATCTATATCACTGTGATAGTTTCTATCTACAACCGGCAAAAGGAGGTTGCCGTTCGAAAAGTCCTTGCTGTAAGTTTGAGTAGTGAGCGGGACCCACTAGCTGAAACCATATTACCTCAGCTTTACCAGGCGCTCACAACCGATGCCTACGCCCGCAGCTGTGTTAAGGATATTGAGAACAAAAGCGTTGAGTTTTACGACTACTTACGCCGTGAATACTTCAAGGACTACCTGAATCGGTACGACTTAACCGCCACAGTTTGTTTAGAAAACTCAATTATAATCGATGAGCTAGGCAGTAAAGCGAACTGTAATCTATTCTTTGATAACCTGATATCAAGTTACGGTATTATTCTACCCGGCTCAAGGTTCTACTACCTATCAATCCAATCGGGCTATATCTACTACATTGGTGTACTGAGCTACCGATTTGATGATGAAGTGTGCAATCTTTACATAGAGTTGAATAGCCGGCCAAGCTGGGAGCTTCTGGGATACCCTGAATTGCTAATTGAGGGCAAGAATAAGCGAAACCAGCTAAAAGGGTATTCGTGGGCCAAATATCACGATGGCAAGCTCATTACCAAGTCAGGAGCCTACGAATACAAACTATCGATGGTTGAAACCGATACAACAACGGGAGCATACAGATTTTTCAATGAGAATAGGTATAACCATATATCCTATAAGCCAAACCAGTCCGATACCATTTTAATCAGCAGGCCGCGGCAAGAACCACTTAGCGCAACGGCATCGTTTGCTTACATTCTAATATTCTTCCTCTTACTTTTATCGCTCTACCTTTATTTGCTTGGAATTAAGCTAAGTTCAGGGTTTACCAGCTTAAAGCATAAAATTGGTTGGGCTATGGTTTCAATTATCATCGTATCGATGGTACTGGTAGCTGGATCAACCATTTACTACAATGTAAAGAACTTTGACGAAAGAAATCGAAGCAACCTAAGCGAGAAGTTACTTTCGCTTCAGTTTGAACTGGGGCATCTCCTGCCTTTCATGAACCACAATAAACAAGATATTGAGATACTCAACGAAAAACTAATAGCCCTATCAAACACTTTTTACACCGACATAAACATATACGACACCACTGGCATTCTGCTTGCCACATCGCGCTCTGAAGTTTTTGACAAGGGGCTATTGGGTCGAAGAATGAATCCAATTGCATGGCACCGTTTGCATAATCTACATAGCCCTAAGTATATTGAACAGGAAGTTATTGGTAAAGCCAAGTTTTTATCGGCATACGTGCCCTTGTTAAATCCTTATGGGAAAACCGTTGCATACTTAAACCTCCCATACTTTACGCGGCAGGAAGAACTCCGCAATGAGCTTTACAGCATTGTTGTGGCAATTATTAACATATTTGCGTTGCTTGCATTGCTTTCCATTTCGTTTGTGGTAGCCATAGCCTCGGAGTTAACCAAGCCCTTAGAGTTAATCCGCGAGAGTATGAGCCGGGTTAACATTACCGGCAATAACGCTACGATAAAGTATTCAGGAAACGATGAGGTAGGACTACTCATTGCCGAGTATAACAGAATGGTCATAGAGTTAGCCCGCAGTGCCGAAGAGCTGGCCCGCAGTCAACGCGAAACCGCCTGGCGCGAGATGGCAAAGCAAATTGCCCATGAGGTAAAAAACCCCTTAACGCCCATAAAGCTTAGCCTACAACACTTAATTAAAGCCAAACGCGAAGGGTTACCAAACTGGGATGAACGTTTTGAACAATTTGCACAATCGTTAACCGAACAAATAAAAGCCCTAACAGTTATAGCCAACGAGTTCTCGTCGTTTGCAAAACTTCCAACTGCAAAACGCGAGCCAGTAAACCTTGTTGCAGTTATAAACGATGTCATCATCCTATACTCAAGCTACAAGCATATCAAATTAAACCTTGTTAATAGAGCCGGTGAGCCAATTATTTTTGCCGATAAAGACCAACTTTTGAGAGTATTTAACAACCTTGTTAAGAATGGCATACAAGCCATTGAGCGAGGTAAAACCGGTGAGGTGAACATACAAATATCAACAACTGCCAATAAAATGGTTAAGGTTGATATTACCGATACGGGCATTGGCATTCCAAAGGATGCGAGGGAAAAAATATTTACTCCAAACTTCACAACCAAATCGGGGGGAACCGGTTTAGGGCTAGCCATTACACGCGAAATAATACTAAACTTTGGAGGTAATATCCATTTTACCTCTACCGAAAATGTTGGCACAACCTTTACGGTTGAACTACCACTTTACGAAAAATAGCCGTTTAGCTTTGTTTTGAATCCTTTAAAACAAACCGGTTAAAGACAATTAAGCCGATAATGGTTAATACGCCTATTCCGCAGAACATCAACCAGAACAACTCGGGACGGTTCATATTAGTTACAAACCTAACGTAAGCAAAAGCACCAAGAACACCACCAACACCGCTACCTATTACCCCGTAAAGGAATGAATAGCCCAAGTAAAGCGCTTTTTTATCCTGTGGCGCAATTAAACCTATATAGGAAATAAACTTTGGGTGGGCGGTCATCTCGCCAATGGTAAAAATCACTAATCCTAAAATAAATACCCATGCATAGGTTGAAATGGCCAAAAGGCCAAGTCCCAGTGTCCCAAACGATATTCCAACTATCATGGTTTGTAATGGTTTGGCATTCTTTAGAATTGCCGATACTATAAGCTGCAAAAGTATTATGGTTCCCGCATTAACTACCGTAACATGTTCAGCATCAAACCTCCACGATGGATTATCGACAAAAATGGTCAAAAAAGAATTTACAGCATTGTTAACCGGGGTCATGTCGATACGCTCCTTTAAGAACCAGAGTACAGAGTCGTACATCTGAAAGTAAAGAATCCAGAAACCTGAGTATATTACAATGGTTAGTATGAACTTATAATCTTTTAGAACCAAAAGCATATCGGCAAAAACCTGAACAAGGTTTTTCTGGCTTTGTGGCCTTGAGGGTTCACGGAACACAAAGAAATTTAATAATAGCAGCCAACCTGTCCCAAATGCGGCCATCAGCAGAATGTAGTTCCAACCCAACGATTTAAGGTAAGGGACTAAGAGTAATGGGAAAAGAAAGGCCCCAAGGTTTATAGACCAGTAATATATTCCAAATCCTAACGATGAGTTCGACTCGTTGGTGGTTCGGGCTATTGTTCCGGAAATTATTGGTTTAAAGGTTCCCGCACCTATTGCCATGAGCGTAAGACTTAGGAATACAGCAGAGTATGAGGTGCTAATGCTTGTTAGGAAGTACCCTGAACTCATTACGGCAAAGGCAAAGAATAGTGTTTTTCGGTAGCCAAATCTATCGGCTATGGCCCCTGCCACTATGGGGAGTATATATAGTAACGGCGTAATAACGCTTTTTATGATTCCTACCTTTTCCTTGGTAAAACCCAATCCGCCTTGATCAGTACTAAGAACCAGGTAAACCGAAAGAATCGACATCACACCGTAGTATGAGCCCCTTTCAAAGAATTCCATGGTAATGGCAGTCCAAAAACTTTTACCAAACGAGCCAAAGCCTTTTTTCATAGTTACTCACAATTAATTTTCGCAATATTCAACTTTTTTCCCATTTGTAAGCATGATAAAAATCAAATTGTAAAAAAAGGGGGATATTATCCCCCCAGCCTCTATATTGCAAGTAAGTTTTACTTTGTTTTGCTTGCCTTTTCGTAAGCCTTTTGGGCCTCCTTGAGGGCATCCTCCGCAAGTTTCTTTTCGCCCTTAGCCTTTTTCATATTCTCCTCACCTTTTGCCACCATCTTTTGACCGTTCTCATAAACCTTGAGAGCTTCCTTATACTTGGCATTCCATTGCTTAACTTCTTCCTTAAACTTATTCTCCGATTCCTTTATTTCAGCCTTAGCGCTATTTACCTCATCCTTATCCTTGGAGCGGAGTTTTTTCTCCAATGGCTTAATCTCGTTAAAATGGGCCTTTTCCATTTGTTTCTGTTCAGCTTCAAGCGCTCTAATATCAACGGATGCATCCTGCATAATTCTTTTCCCTTCGGTTATCAAGCTGTCGGCTGAGTAAATCTTGGCATCGGCTTTTTCAACCTTAGCCTTGGCGGCTTCAACCTTTGCCTCAAGTTTCTGTAACTTTTCATCCTGGGCGTTTACGGCGATAGCCCAAAAGCAAACTGCAACAATGCTTAAAAGAGTAAATTTTTTCATGCTAAATTGGGTTATTGTGTTTAACATCCATTTACTTACTGAAGGAATTCAATAGCAAATTCTTAAAAATCTTACGAAAAAGCAAGTTACAGGTTACAAAAAGTCGGGGCAGTGTAAAGCCCCGACTTTTGATAAACTATTTGAGAACAAAAATAAAGTCACCACCCTGATCGCCGGCATCTTTAATATCGCCGTACATTGGGGTTACAGGACTGCTACTTAATACCACATTGCGGATTGAGGCAAAAAGTTCCTCGGCAGTAACATAGCTCTTGGTGTTGTTGTTTAGCTTGTCAACAAGCTGCTCAAGGAATACGCTACGGTCGGGCACCTCGGTAAGGTTACCGCTAGTCATAGCCTTACGGCTTGGGGCATCAAATGCTTTTTTAACTGATTGTGACCCCTCCTCAAAAGCCTTACGTGAACGGAAAATACTTCCGCCAAAGCATGCGTCGGCAATCACCAGGGTATGTTTCGATTTGATGGCAGCAACATAATCCTTTATTTGGCTATTAGCCAGCCAGTTGGCAGTACTATTCGATTTTGAATCGGTGGGTATCCAGTAACCAAAGTCGGTTTCCTTATCCCAAAAACCATGGCCAGCATAAAATACCAATAGGTTATCGTACTTGGTTACCTTACGGGTAAGCCAATCCATGGCATTTATCATTTGCTCACGGGTTGGATTTTTTAGGAAGATTACATTGCTTGGGTCGAATGTATAGCGGTTAACCAGAACGTTATAAAGCTTGGTGGCATCCTGTATGGGATTATCCAAATCGGTAATGGCATCGTCGGCATAGTCGTTGGCACCCATGATTAGAGCAAAGTAACGAGGGGCGGTTTTTGGAGAATCAAAAACCAGGTCAAGTTCTTCGGTGTCGCCCTTTGCTACCTTTCCAGAGGGTGATTTCCGAAGCACGAAGAATTTCTTTTCAATGCTATTCTGGCGTAGGTCAACTGCGCGGATTACAATCTCGTTCCTGCCTATCTCCAAAGGAACCTTAACCTGGAATACTCCATCCTTTGAGGGCTCGGTAGAAATACCGTTAACGGTTACATCGTATATCCCGCTCTCATCGGTAACCTTGGCCTTAACCATGGTAAACTCATCAGTGGTGGCAAGTTCCTCACCGGTAGCAAGGGAGCGGAGCCGCTTATCGTCCATCCCAATGGACGACTGTGCGTAGGGGCGACCGCGAGTTGCCTCTTTGCCTACAAGCGGGATGTTGGCTGGCGAAATAAGCTCAATTACCGGCGGGTTATTATCAACTACCTCCACCTTGCGAATGGTAAAATGCTCAGGCGATGACGCTAGCTGAAGTTTTTTGGTTTGTTCAACACGCATCCCTGTAGTTTGAACGGTACTAACGGGAAGGTCGCGGAATTGTAGTTTTCCAATTTTCAGGTCAATACCGTAAGTTTCATCGGTTATGAGTTCAATACCTATATCGAGCCTCATGGCGCGGTCAACCTCGGCGGGTACACGCTCAAA
>JAGPEQ010000017.1:0-26353 GCA_018056955.1 Bacteroidales bacterium
TAAAACTTAACATAATTAATAGCAAATTAAAATAATAAAGGCAAGCAGATAACCTGTAAGCCGGGTTCTGTGCGTTAAAAACGCTCCTATCATTTATCTGGGATTGTAGTCACCTACAACCTCAAGCGACCTACCCCCTCCGACACCCGACAAGCGGGAACAGAACGGGCAACCCTGTTTCGTAAGAAGTCGGAGTATACATGGTCTTGCAGCCCATAAGGTGCACGGCATTCCATATCGCTATGGAATCCGGTGAGCTCTTACCTCACCTTTTCACCCTTACCAAGCCAAGGGCATGGCGGTTATTTTCTGTTGCACTGCTATGCCCTCGCGGACATCTTCCGGTTAGGAAGTATGGTGCCCTGCGCTGCCCGGACTTTCCTCACCGGTATTGCACGGCGCGATAGGACGGTTATCTGCTTGCCTATTTTATTGTTTCAAAAAACTCTTTTCCCTTTATACTACTTAAGGAATACCATGGTTGCACCAAAGCCGTATTCTTTAAACGAAGCATCCTGATACCTTAGCTTTGGGTATTTGCTGCTTAACAGCTTGGTTATTTCGTACTTTAACTTCCCATTGCCTACTCCGTGAATAAAAACCATACGTTTAATAGTTGTACTTTTAATGCCTCCCTCAAGAGCGGTTTCGAAACGAGCAAGCTGAATTTTCAAGATTTCACCTGGTGTTAAATCCTTCCAATTGTCTATTAGCTCATGAATATGAAGATCAACCTCTTCAGTTTCAATATTAGGTTTCTTAACCTCTTTTACCTGAGTTGGTTTTTCCTTTTGCTTTATTGCCTCTACTATTGCCTTATCGGTTAAGTGACGAATAAAAGCCTCGCGCTTAGTGCTTGCAATGGAAATTATGTATGCGTCGATATCAAAAAAATCATTGCGTTTAAAATTGCCCCTTTTGTATAGTTTTATAGGGTCAAGCTCAATATCGTAGAATTCTGGCTGAAATGGCTTATATGGGATGTTCTTATAGTATATTGCTTGTAGGTTCATTAAAATCAGTTTACTTACATCTTCGGGGGTTAGCCTTTTAACCAATACCTTTGTATCGGGCTGAAGTATGCCTGAGCTAATTGGGGTATGATTATCGTCAATCACATTTGAAAGTACATAGAATACCCTATAGGTGCTATCGTTAACCAAATACATATCGAAAGTGGATTGCTGTAGGTTGGATATATTACTAGGAACAAAAGCTATATCCAACGAGAGTTCATCACCTGAACTATCAGCAACCTCTGGTGTGTCATCGGTTAGATTGATAACTTCAGACTTTGGCTTTTTGTTGCGATTTGCATCAGCCGTTTCCTTCTCCTGAACTGTTTTTTTCTGCAGGAGTTCATCGGCAGCCGGTTCAACCACTACCAGCTCAGATAAAAGAACTGGCATCTCAAAACCATCGAAAGTTTTGACCAAAGCCGTTCGCTTATCGATGATCCGAATAACCTCACCCCCTCCAACATCGTTTAAAAAACGAACCTTACATCCTACAGCTACATTCATAATAAAACTCCTCAGAATTACTCACAAATCTTTTTAACCCATAAAAATAACTAATTTTGTGGCCTTAGAGTCAAAAAAGGGATATGAAAGTTAAGAAAATAAGTATTACAGACTATGATTATGAGTTGCCCGATTCAAGGATAGCCAAACATCCTCTTGCTGAGAGGGACTGCTCTAAATTTCTTATTTACCAGAACGGTGAAATAACAAATGATACCTTCCGTAATATTAACCAATATATTACCCCAAAAAGCTTACTTATACTGAACAATACTAAGGTGGTTAGAGCAAGGTTAAGGTTTAAAAAGGAAAGTGGGGCAACAATTGAAGTATTTCTAATTGAACCCATTGAGCCAAGTGACTACGCTCTTTCGTTCTCGAGCAAGAAAAAGGTGGTATGGAAATGCATTGTGGGCAACCTTAAGCGTTGGAAGCAAGGCGAACTTCAAATGGAAATAGAAGGTACTGGAGGAAGGCTTGTGGCAAAACAGCTAAAAAGGCTTAGCGAAGGCGTAGAAGTTGAGTTCTTGTGGAACAACAGTTCTATGTCATTTGCCGATATTGTGGAAAAATGCGGTACTATGCCCATTCCCCCTTACCTAAACCGTGAAAGCGAGGATATTGACGGCTACCGTTATCAGACCATATATGCAGAGCCCGAAGGATCGGTAGCAGCGCCAACTGCCGGTCTTCATTTTACACCAAAGGTTTTTGAAAGTTTAAGTAAAATTCATGTTAAACCCCACTACATAACCCTACACGTAGGTGCAGGCACTTTTAAACCTGTAACATCCGATACCATTGAGGGTCACGAGATGCATACCGAACACTTTTTTGTTAGTCTAGAACTAGTAAAAAGACTATATCAAAATAGCGAGCCGGTTGTATGCGTAGGAACAACTACCTTAAGAACCTTGGAATCGTTGTATTGGCTTGGGGTTAAATTAAAACTTGGCAAGTTAAATGGGAACTTTAACATTTCGCAATGGGAACCATATGAGTTTGATTTTCAAATAGACGTTGGAGAAGCCTATAAGGCTCTTTACGAACACATGAAAAACAATGGCATTGAGACTTTATCGGCTTCAACACAAATTATTATTGCTCCCGGTTATGAAATAAAAACCTGCGATGCCCTAATAACCAATTTTCACCAACCACGCTCTACCCTTCTATTACTTGTTGCTGCTGCAGTTGGCAACGATTGGAAAAAAATATACCAATTTGCCTTAGACAACAATTTTAGGTTCTTAAGCTATGGCGATAGTAGTTTACTTCATATAAACAAATCAACATAAAATGGGATTTTTGCCCACATCGGTAAAAGAAATAAAAGCATTGGGCTGGGAACAGCCCGATATCATAATATTTACAGGTGATGCCTATGTTGATCATCCTGCATTTGGCGCTGCTGTTATTGGACGAGTACTGGAAAGCGAGGGATTTAAGGTTGCTATTGTACCCCAACCCAACTGGCGCGACGACCTGCGTGACTTTAAAAAATTAGGAGAGCCAAGGCTTTTCTTTGCCGTTACTGCCGGTAATATGGACTCCATGGTAAACCACTATACGGCCGCTAAAAGATTAAGGAGCGATGATGCCTATACCCCAGATGGTAAAGCAGGTTTTAGACCCGATTATGCCACAGTTGTATACTCCCGAATAATCAAAAAACTATATGCAAGCACCCCTTTGATTATTGGTGGTGTAGAGGCTTCGCTGCGTAGATTAACTCATTATGATTACTGGTCAGATACCCTCAAACCAAGTATTTTAGTTGATAGCCAAGCCGATATACTGGTTTATGGAATGGGTGAAAAAGCCATTATTGAAATTGCTAAAAAGCTTGACCAGGGTATGGCAATTGAATCGCTACGCGGGATACCCCAAGTTGCTTACATTGACCACAATATTGATAAGTATAAACGTGGGGAGGATATTCTAATACTAAGTTCATACGAGGAGTGTTTAGCCGACAAACTCAAATTTGCCAATAACTTTAAGATAATTGAGCAGGAATCGAACAGGATAAACAGTAAAATTCTTATAGAACCCATAGAGGATAGGTGTGTAGTTGTAAATCCGCCCTTTAATCCTGCCACAACCCATGAAATTGATAGATGGTATGATTTACCTTATACCCGATTACCACATCCGCGATACAAAGGGAAAACCATTCCTGCGTGGGAGATGATTAAATTCTCAGTAAACATACATCGGGGGTGTTTTGGAGGGTGTAGTTTCTGCACAATATCGGCCCATCAGGGACGTTTTATTTCGTCGCGTTCAGAGCAATCTATCCTGAAAGAGATTGAGGAAATAAAAAAAATCCCTGGTTTTGCAGGCTACCTCAGTGACCTTGGTGGGCCATCGGCTAATATGTATGGGATGGGTCCAAAGGATTTAAGCATTTGTGCCAAATGCAAACGGCCTTCGTGTATCTACCCGAATATCTGTAAAAATCTAAATTCGAGCCATGAGCCTATAAACAACCTATACAATCAAGTCCGTAAAGTAGAAGGAATAAAAAAAGCGTTTGTGGGCAGCGGGGTACGCTACGATTTATTTATAACTCGGAAGGATAGTAAAGCCGAGCGGGAATATTTTGAAAACCTATTTCTACATCATGTATCGGGGCGGTTAAAGGTGGCACCCGAACATACATCGGAAAAAGTACTAAAAATAATGCGAAAACCATCGTTTGAACTGTTTAAACAGCTTAAGCAGTGGTTTGATGCTTTGAACGAAAAATTTGGCCAAAAACAGCAATTAATTCCATACTTTATATCGAGCCATCCAGGGTCAACAGAACAAGACATGAAGCAGTTAGCCGAAGAAACCCGTAAGCTAAACTTCAAGCTTGAACAGGTTCAGGACTTCACGCCCACTCCCATGACCCTAGCATCAACAATTTACTATACAGGTATAAATCCCTATACTGGCGAAAAGGTTTACGTAGCCCGAAGCGTTGAAGAAAAACGCAAACAGCAAAGCTATTTCTTTTGGTATAAAAACGAAAGTAAATCCCTTTTTACCCAAAGTAAAAAGCGGCCACCCAAAAGGAAGCCGCCTATTAGATAAGTGAAGAATTTCAACTACAATGAGGTGCTGATTAGAAATACAGCAGCCAAAGAGATAATTGCATAAAGTTCTGGGAATACAGCAAGGATAAGGGTATTTACGAACACCTTGTGCCCATTACCAATGGCAGTAATACCGTTAGCACAAACCTGTCCCTGGCGAATTGCTGAGAAAAGCCCTACAAATCCCATGGCCAAACCTGCACCAAAAATTGCAGCAGCTTGAGCCCATGTGATTTCAGGGATAAGGAATTTCTTGAGCATAAAGTAACCGGTAAAGCCATAAAGACCCTGTGTTCCTGCAAGCGCGCTAAGAACAAGGAAGTTACCAAATGCACCAGGTTCCTTTTTCAAAGCGCCAACCGATGCGTTACCAGCAATGGTAACACCATAAGCACTTCCAACACCAGAAAGGATAATCATTATCCCAATTCCTAAGTAAGCAAAAATGATTGGTTCCATAGTTTAAAATTTATTAGGTTATTTAAATTATAAATCGATTTCAAATTTATTGGGCTTCAGCCGTATTCTTACGGAAAGGATTGTACCCTCTACCACCGCCTGTAAAGCCAGCATTCTTGTAAAACTCAACAAATGTCAAACGCATAGGATGTACAAGTGAACCTAATGCAGACATGAAAATATTAATGGAATGGCCAATAAGCAATATCAGAATAATAACAATATGCTTGAGCACCGGAGTATCGGGGGCCATACCAAAGGCAAGGCTATTAAACACACTACCTAGGATACCGCTACTCAGACCAAGGGCAAAGAGACGAATGTATGACAAGGTATCGCCTAAAAGGCCTGTAGCCATGTTGTAAGTATCCCAAAGGCCTAATCCAAAGTTGAATAGGGGATTTTTACCGGGTGAGTTAAAAAACATTATCCCAACGCCCGCAACACCAACAATAACCATATGGATTGGGCTGAAAAGTTTCAATGAACTTTCGGGGTTTTGGCCTAAAAGGTAGAAAACAGCCATGCTGAGGATTAATACAACCCAACTAATAGTAGAAATGGCATGCTTCCATGAAAACTGTACCCAAAGGTTAGCGGCTTTAACGCACATGCCAAAAACAATCTGCACAAGCCCAAGTATAAGGGATAACTTAAACATCTTATCCTGGTCAAAGAAGTAGGATTTAAAGCTCTCCAAAGCAGGAATATCTAACTCAACCAGGCTAGCGCCAAACACAGTACCGGTTAGTGCTCCAAACAACACAGTAGATATTCCAAGAATCTGAATTAAAGAAAGAAGAGGTTTAAGTTCTGGTTTTGCCTTAAACTTATAGATTGTGGCACCTAAGACAAAGATTAAACCGTAACCCGCATCGCCAAAGCAGAACCCAAAGAAGAGCATGAAGAATGGTGCAAAGAATGGGGTTAAGTCCAATTCTGCATAGGTTGGGAAGGCAAAAAGTTTACTAATGGGCTCAAACAGCTTTGCGAATTTACTGTTTCGAAGTAGAATAGGCGCGTTATCGTTCTTATCGGCCTTAGACGAAATGTAGATAATACTTTCGGCATCAAGAACTTCTTTTACCTTTTCATTCAAATCCTCAGGCACCCATCCCTCAAGTACCATTATGGTATTTCCTGCTTCGGCCGTTGCGCTTGACTTAACCATTTTAAAATCGAGCTGATTGGTAAGTTCAATCTGCTCTTTTTTAAGCAAATCGATGTAAAGAGCCAGAAAATCTAGTTCGGTGTTAATTTCATCGATACGTTTATGGTAGCGATGTATTTCTTCATCTTTTTGCTTAACTGAGAACTGAGGTGTTCGAACCTCCTGAACATCGGGCGAAATGGCCTCGCCTGTGTAATTAACCATTACAAAGTAGTATAGTCCATTGGTGTGGTTAACTATTTCAATAGGATACTCATTTACCCAGTCCTCATTAAAAACTTTCTCGGGTGCAATGAAAAATCGAATTGAAATACCTTTTTCGGCAAGGCTGTTAAGCAATTTCAAGTCAAAATTACCCCACGGTTCAACCTCTGCCAATTCCTTTTGGGCTTTTTTAATAGCATTTTCAAATTGCTCCCGTTCACGTTGAAGCAACTCAACACGCGAAACAATTTCATCGGCTGAAAGGCTGAGTGTGATTTTTTCGTCAGGGGCTTTTCGGCCTTCAAGAAACTTGATAGCAGTAGCTATCCTATTGATTCGGGCCAGAATCTCCTTTTCATCCTCGTCAACGTTTCGGTTTTCCATGGAAATATCAACCACGCCCAAATCCTGAAGTTTAAGCAGGAAATCGTCGAAATCGCGGTGATAAACCAGGAAGTTGTATTTATACATTGGTGTTATCATGACTCAACCTCCACGTTTTCGTATCGTTTCTTCACTATCTTCATAGCCGACTTCGAAAGGTTTTCCTCATCTTCGAGGAATCGCTTAATCTTCCGAATGGCGTTCTCATAGCCGGGAATTTGAACCTTTTCGTAAAGGTTTACCTTTTGTGTAGTTTTCTTACGCGCATGGTCAAGGAGCCGCATTTTTTCGTGGTAGAAATCGCGTTCAATACCAATTTCGGCTAGCTCCTTTAGAATTTTTACTCCATCGGTGTACCAGTAGGGGCGCGCAAAAACGCTATACTCTTTAACACTAAAAATTACCTCTTGTAGAACAGGTATTTTTACCCCGGCAATTTTGATAGTTCCAAGCCTAACATCGTCAATCTGAATCAGGTTACGCTCAAACTCTCCCCAAAGGCTAACCATATACTCATAATCCTTGATGCGTTTAGCCAGATGTTCCTCGAGTTCCTGCATCCTATTCTTAGCGCGCTTAACCTCCATACGCAAAGCCGACTCCTTATTCTTTAGGGTAGGCAAAGCTCTTTGGCGGATTTTAAGCTGCTTATTGAGCTCGTTAAGCGATGTTTTATTGAACTGAAACTTAATTGCCATGTTTTTAGCACATTATTAGTTTGCAGGCCAGTATTTCTCAACCAGCTCGTTCTTAATGGCCACTTCGGTTTTAGAGAAATACTTAGCAAAGAGCTGCCATGCAGTATTGAGCATGGTATCAACCTCTACGTTAACATCAATTGCCAGCAACTTTTCGGAATAGTCGTGGGCAAACTTAAGGGCACGCTCATCGTACTCAGTAAGGTCGAAGCCGTTTTCCAGCTTGGTTTTTGCATTTGCAGCATCGGCATACAGACGAACTGCAGCGTTCATAACCTGAGGATGATCCTCGCGAGTTTTCTTACCAATTACAAGCTGTTTCAAACGCGAGAGGCTTCGGAACGGGTCAACGATAACCTTACCTGTATCGCTATCGGTACGGAGGAAGAGCTGTCCCTCGGTAATGTAACCAGTGTTATCGGGGATAGCATGTGTAATATCACCACCCGATAGTGTAGTTACTGCAATAATGGTGATTGAACCACCATCGGGGAATTGAACGGCTTTCTCGTATATCTTTGCTAGGTCGGAATAAAGCGATCCTGGCATGGAGTCCTTTGAAGGGATTTGATCCATACGGTTCGATACAATACTCAACGCATCGGCGTAGAGGGTCATATCGGTTAGAAGAACAAGCACCTTTTCCTTTTTCTCAACCGCAAAGTACTCGGCTGCGGTTAATGCCATGTCGGGCACAAGCAAGCGTTCAACAGGGGGCTGCTCAGTAGTATTAACAAAGCTAATGATACGGTCGAGCGCACCAGCATTTTCGAACACATTCTTGAAGAAAAGGAAGTCGTCGTTTGAGAGTCCCATGCCGCCAAGAATGATTTTATCGGCCTGAGCCCGGAGTGCTACCATAGCCATAACCTGGTTAAAAGGCTGGTCGGGGTCAGCAAAGAAAGGTATCTTTTGACCAGTAACAAGAGTATTGTTTAGGTCGATACCTGCAATACCGGTAGCAATGAGCTCCGAGGGTTGTTTACGGCGAAGGGGGTTAACCGAAGGGCCACCAATCTCACGGGGTTCACCCTCGATCTCCGAATCGCCAAACATGGGACGGCCATAGGCGTCAAAAAAGCGCCCTGCCAAATCGTCGCCTACTTTAAGTTTTGGGGGTTCGCCAAAGAAAACAACCTCGGCATTGGTAGGGATACCCTCAGTGCCGCTAAACACCTGTAGGGTAACCATATCACCCATAATTTTTACAACCTGGGCTAACCGACCGTGAACCATAGCTAATTCCTCGTTAGCCACACCTTGGGCCCGAAGCGATACGGTTGCCTTTGTGATACCCGTTAGCTGGGTGTATATTCTCTGAAATGCTTTAGTTTCCATTACTGTACCCTTCTTTCGTTAAGAATTGTTTCAAGTTCCTTCTCGTAGTTATAGAACTCTTCGGACTGGAACTCAGAGTAGTTCATTTGCTTAAGCGCGTTGATAATGCGTTTGTAATACGATGAGCATTGCTCAAAACCATCGAAATGGAAGTTAGTATCACATATCTGCATAACCTTTTCAAGCATATATCGCTGGCGCTTCAATGGCGTATTACAATCAATTTTATCGAAAGCATCCTGTTGCAATACAACAAAGTCAATGATCTCGGCCTTCCAGTAACGATCGTGATAGTCGAGAGGAACGCCATCGTCACCAAGTATGTTGATTTGTTCAAAGGCTTCCCTACCTCGCTGTATGATATTCTTTGTCTTCATTACCATATCAACCCAGGTTTCATTGACATTCTTATTCAGGAATTCCTGAATTTCAGGGTACTCAAGGTACTTAGAGTAACTATCCATTGGGTCGATGGCTGGATAACGTTTACTATCGGCGCGTTGCTGCGAGAGCGCATAGAAACAGCGGGCAGCCTTTTTGGTTGATTCGGTAACAGGCTCCTTAAGGTTACCACCAGCGGGCGAAACGGTACCGATGAAAGTAACTGAACCAGTGCTGCCATTATTGAGGTAAACGAAACCAGCACGGGCGTAGAAGTTGGCAATTACAGCTGGAAGGTCCATTGGGAAAGCATCGGGACCAGGAAGTTCCTCAAGACGGTTACTCATTTCACGCAGAGCCTGAGCCCAGCGGGATGTAGAGTCGGCCAAAAGCAGAACCTTTAAGCCCATGGAGCGGTAGTACTCAGCAATAGTCATTGCGGTGTAAACCGATGCCTCACGGGCAGCTACCGGCATGTTAGATGTATTACAAATTATGGTAGTACGTTCCATTAGCTTACGACCTGTACGTGGGTCATCGAGGTGAGGAAACTCAGTAAAAATTTCAACCACCTCATTGGCACGCTCACCGCAGGCTGCCATAATAATCATATCGGCATTAGCCTGTTTAGCCAAGGCGTGCTGTAACACAGTTTTTCCGCAACCAAATGGCCCCGGAATAAATCCAGTACCACCCTCGGCAATGGGGTTAAGGGTATCAATAACCCTAACTCCAGTTTCAAGGATTTTGAATGGACGGGGTTTTTCCTTATGGGCCGTGATAGCCTTTTTTACAGGCCACTTTTGGTACATGGTCACCTTATGCTCTTCACCCTTTGAATCAACAAGTACTGCAATGGTATCGGATACTTTATACTTACCAGCAGGAACAATTGATTTTACGGTGTATTTGTCAGTAAAGGTGAAAGGCACCATGATTTTGTGCTTAACCCAGTTTTCGGGAACCTCGCCAAGCCAGTCGGCGGCGCTTACCTGAGCACCGGGCTCAACAAGTGGAGTAAAATCCCATTCCGAGTCAAAATCGAGGGCGTCAGTATAATCGCCTCGTTGAAGGAAAATGCCCTTCATTTTATCTAAGTCGTGCTGAAGCCCATCGTAGTTTTTGGAGAGGAGGCCAGGGCCAAGAGTAACTTCGAGCATGTGCCCCTGGAACTCAACAGGAGTTCCTACTCTAAGGCCGCGAGTGCTCTCGAACACCTGCACGTAAGCCAGTTTCCCAATAACCTTGATAACCTCGGCCATAAGCTTTGTGCCAGCGAGATTGATATAGCAAATCTCGTTCTGGGCAACCGGGCCATCGACTTCAACAACCACAAGGTTCGAAATTATTCCGGTTACTTTTCCTTGAGTTTTCATTATGTTAATTGTTAATTAATAATCGCTTTAAAATTTCTCGGAGAGATTGTAGGATGACTTAAGATCATCGAAAAGTTTCCTGAAAAGTTCCTCACCGGTCTTGGCATCGAGCTTTAGCCAACGATGGACAATACCGGCACGAACAAAGAAACCAAGTATAAAGTTGATATTAAAGTAGTCCCAAGTAGTAAACTCAACAGACATGTCCCACTTAATTAGGTCAAGCTTACGTTCACGCTCCAAAACATCAGAGATATCGGTAGCCTGGATCAGCCTATCGATATAGTCGACTTCGCGCTTTAGGCCAAAATCAGCGGCCTGGCTTTTAACCAGAACCTCAGTAAGCCAGTTATTACCAACCAGTTGGGTGGCAGGATCGACCCCAAGCCTGCGACAGTTTAGCGCGGTAAGCACATTGTTAAAATCGCGAGTGAAGCTGAACCAGTACCTTATAAAATCGTTGTTTTGGCTAAGGGCAAGGTCGTAAAAAGATTCCAGGAACCTAATCTCAGGAAGTTTTTCAACCTCAAAAATATCCTTTGGCTGCTCATCCTGGTCAACCGCATCATCGGCAGAGCGCTGTTTGCCTGTAAAGCGGTAGTAAAAATCCTGCATGTATTGTGGGAGCTGATTAATATTCTCATCGAGCTCATCAAAAACAAATTTCTCGTAGGAGCCCAAGTCGTTGAACTCAAGTCCACGGTTGAGCAGCTTATTGAGAAAGTTGTCGTTATCGTAGGGCAAGTGCAGGAACTCTACCAGGCGGTAATCGGAAGAGGAAACCTGTTCCTTAACTTCCTGTTTCAAAGCGTTTACGCTGAAGTCCTTTCGGTCCTGATCCATAATCAGTTCCGGGAGGCCAGCCACCAGGTAGTAGTAGTTTCGCATCATTCTACTTACCTCCAAAAAGCATTGCAACTATTTTTGGACGCATGAAGTCCTTAAAGAGGTTCTCAAAATCGGTTTCGGTAAAGCTAACCACGTAGCTACCATCCTTTGGACCAATGCGGAAACCATACTTTATAGCCCTATCAACCTGAATTTCGACCTCTTTGTTGAGCAATGCATGGGTTTTGGTGGTGAAATGGTCGGTAATGGTTTTAGCCATTTCTTCGGGAACAAGTACACGCAGGCTAACGCTCTCAGCTGAGTTAGGTTCCCAACGGTTAATAGCAGTTTCAATTACCTTTTTCACAAAATCGGCATCCTTTAGGGCGTCAACCAGTGGGGCTTCGTAAAGTTTGGTTTCAATTAAGGAAACTATTTGCTGTTTGACCCCGCTGATAACCTGCTTGGCGGAAAGAGCAACCTCGGTATCGATATTTTTGCGGTAATCGTCGGCTTCCTTGCGGGCAGCGGCTATAATTCTTTCGGCTTCAGCTTTTGCATTGGCCACTATACGTGCTGCCTCATCCTTAGCCTTGGTCACAAGCTGATTAGCTTCAGCCTGTCCCTTTTCCAGACCTTCGCGATATATCTTCTCGGTTAACTCTTGAAGCTTATTCTGCATAGCTTATTCCTCCTGTATTATGTGTTTTTAGGGTTTTCGGTGATTATGTTGGTTCAAATTACTGCAACCTGTTACGGCAAAAATAATGTTTAGGTTATAGGCAAAAATATGACAATTGTTATGATTTTACCTAAAAATTAGCAATCAAATCAATGTTTTTATAGCGCATTGACCTAATAATCAATAAAATAATCATAAGCAAAATACTTGTTATCAATATAACATTAAAATATTTTAACTTTTTGCAATCGTTAGCATGTTAACAACTTATTTTGTCCAGTGCATTTTTTAACACATTGATTAAGCTCTCGGGGAGTTCAATGCCAATTGACAACCTAACCATTCCAGGGAAAGGATACTTGTCGCCCCACACTGGTTCCACGGGCATCAGTATTGTGTCAGCATCTCCAAGGGTTGGAATGAGATGAATATTGTGCGAAACCAACTGGATAAAAGTGTTGCAATTCTCTTGTTTATGGGTAAAGGAATTGCCTTTAATGTCAAAGGTAACAATTCCACCATACCCATTGCCAAATATTTTGCTAGCAATGTTGCTTGTTGGATGATAGGGCATTGAGGGATAGAGAACTTTTTCCACCGCAGGGTGCTTTGAAAGAAACTCTGCGATACGCTGTGCATTCGAAAAATGCTGTGAAATACGCAAGTGAAACGATTTCAGGTAATCGCTAAGCCGATAGGCATCGTCAGGGGAAATCATATGGCCAACCAGCTTGCGGTACTCAATTGCTTGTTTAAGCAAATCGATATCGTTACCACAAACCACTCCGGCTGAGAGGTTGCCGTGCCCTGCCAGGTATTTGGTTGCACTATGGATAACCAAATCGGCACCAAAATCTAACGGTTTTAGGATGTATGGTGTTGCAAATGTGTTATCGACAATAACCTTTGCCCCAAATCGCTTTGAAATCTTAACTATTTCAGGCACATCGGCAACAATGAGCATGGGGTTTGAAATAGCTTCAAGGAACACCACATCAGGCTTTTGCTCTTCCATCAACCTTTCAAACTGGCTGAGCGAATATGAATCGTTGGTTGGTGTAAACCTAACAATATTGAATCCGCGACGCGCAACTAAAACCTTATCGATAAAGGTATTAGTACCCCCGTAAATTTCAGAGAAGAACAGCCACTTCACCGGTTGAGCATTTACCTGAAAAATGGAAAGGGCAATATCAATTGCTGCTAATCCTGATTGAGCTAGGAGAGCCCAAGCAGAACCTTCGATTTTGGCAAGTTCCTGTTCAGTTTGAACAACGGTGGGATTACGGTAGCGGGAGTAGATATATAGGTCTGGGTCAGCAGGGTGGTTTACCTCATCGGCAAACGCCTTTTTCATAGTTGGGATGTCCTTAAGCCAGAATCCTGAATCCCTGTAAATGGGTGTACGTAAAGAATTTACCTTTTTCAACTATCATTTTTTTTACTCCATGCAAGATAGTAAAAAATTTGAGCCGCTCGTTTGTTTCTATCATTAAACTCAATCACCATTAGAATTTAACCCAAGTACCATGAATAAACAAATTCAACCAGGCTAATTTTAGGGGAATGAGTCGGAATAGACAGAATATGATGGAGTTAGAGGAAGTTAGAGGAAGTTAGAGGAAGTTAGAGGAAGTTAGAGGAATAGTAAAAAGCGAAATGTGAAAAATGAAAAGTGAGAAGTGAACAGCAAAACCTAAGTACCATGAAATAAAAAATTAAAATGGATTGAAAAAAAATGGGGATAAGTAAACATTTTTAGAGAATATTCACAATTTAATTTTCAATTGAGGAATCTACTAACAAAATCTAATCATTCCGAGATCTCGGAATGAAAGGTTTTGATAAGTCGGGATTACCCCTATAAGTAAAGTAGAAACAAGCTGTTTAAATGTTTTATTGTGTTACTATTGACTAATCTCGGTTTAAGATTACCTTTGCCTTGTAAAAAAAGCACTTCAATGAATACAGATTTATTAAGCTGGCCAAATGGTGTAGACTTTGCCATAACAATTTGCGATACAGCAGGAACTATTCTTTACATGAACGAAAAATCGCAAAAGGTTTTTGAACGCTGGGGAGGAAAGGAACTTATTGGAAAAAATCTTTTTGACTGCCATTCCGACAATTCAGTAAGAATAATCAAAGAGCTTATGGCCACAGGAAAATCAAACACATATACCATTGAAAAGAATGGAGTTAAAAAACTAATACACCAAACTCCTTGGTACAGCAACGGTAGAGTGGCAGGAATGGTAGAAATTTCAATTGAAACACCGGAAGGGATGCCTCATAGGGTAAGGTAATCTACTTTCCCTTGCGCCAACGCTCAAAAATGGATATTTTTGGCTGAGCTGTTGCCTGAAAAATTCCCTTATTTACCTTTCTTATATCCTCTACCACATAGAAAAGGTTTGGGTTAAAGTTTAAAAGAAGACTCTGAACCTCAGGGAGATTCTTCCGGTTAATAACGGAGTAAATAATACTTACCTCACCCTGTGCGCCCTGAGCCTGAAAGGATGTTGCACCAAATCCGCTGGCATTGAGGATCTGAACAAGATCGGCTCCATTATCGGTTGAAAACACCCTGACCAATACCTTTCCAAAAGCCAATCGCTCCTCCACCAGCATGCCAATATAGTTGCCTGTAGCAAAACCAGCGGCATAGCCAAAGTA
The DNA here is from genome assembly GCA_018056955.1 of Bacteroidales bacterium. Classification (GTDB taxonomy): domain Bacteria; phylum Bacteroidota; class Bacteroidia; order Bacteroidales; family Tenuifilaceae; genus Tenuifilum; species Tenuifilum osseticum. The sequence goes on from JAGPEQ010000017.1 coordinate 14,804, forward strand.
ACAGGCAAAATTGTTGAGGTTCTTCATGATTTGGCTTATGGCAACAATCCAGATAAACACCTCAAAAAATCCTAAAATGGGAGCAATGCGGCGTTGACCCTTTGAAACGTAAATAATACGCAATGTCCCTATGGTTACATCGCATATTCGAGCAAAAAAGATGAGCAATGGTAAAACACCATACAGATATAAATCGGATTGAAGAAAGTCGGGAGCCATTTGAAAATATTACTATTGCTCTGCAAATTTACGCAAATAAAATATTACCATAAAATTTCTAAATTTAGGCTCTAAAACCATGAATGCGATGTGGAAATATCTTGTTTTTCTGGTAGGAATACTAGTAACCCATGATTTGGCTATAAGCCAAACAAAAATTCGGCAAAGTCCTATCGACAGCAAGGATTTGATGAACACCGTTAAATTCTTATCGTCAGAGCGATTTAAAGGGCGGCTGCCTGGTTCGGTAGAATATGAGCAGGCCTCACGTTACGTTGCTACAAGGTTTAAAAATGCCGGTTTAAATCCATTGTTGGGGAACACCATGTTGCAGGAGTTTGATGAAGAAGTTAACTACATACTGGATGCAAGGGTATTTCTATTAGATCAGAACAATCGCCCTACACAACCCATGTATTTAGGAGAGGATTTTGTATGTAGAGGATTTACCGGTTCAGGGGAAGTACGAGGTGAAACTGTTTTTGCCGGATTTGGTATAAAAAATGATGAATACAACGATTACCGAAGTATTGATGTCCGCAATAAAATTGTTATAGTATTCAAATCGACCCCACCCTGGCAAGCCAGTTCCGGTAGTTGGGGCGATGTATCGCCACGGGGAAAGGCTAGAATAGCAAAAGAATTAGGTGCTAAAGCCATAATCTTTATCGGTGAACCCCACATGACACCAAACACCATGGTATATGGGAGCATAGCCTGTGGCCCTAAGCCACATCTAGCTGATTTCCCAATGATACATGCCGGCAGTAGGTTTACCGATAGCCTTTTTAGCAAGTTACCCTACAAACCCGCCGATTTCTATGAAATGATAAAACGCGACAAAGCCCCCCACTCCGTTGAAACCGATAAATCGATCTATATCAACGTACGAGCCGTTTACCAGGAAGCAAAAAAGACTTTTAATGTTGTAGGCTATATTGAAGGCTCTGACCCTAAGCTTAAGCATGAATATATTATCCTGGGAGCGCACCTTGACCATGTTGGCTACCAGGGCGATAAGCTTTACTTTCCTGGGGCAAATGATAATGCATCGGGCGTTGCCGGGCTAATTGCAATTGCCGAAGCAATAAACAAATCAACTACGAAGCCCCTCCGTTCAGTTGTTTTTGTGGCCTTTTCGTCAGAAGAATCCGGCTTAAAAGGATCGAAATATTTTGTTGCAAATATGCCCATTAATGCCGATAAGGTGGTAGCCATGCTCAACTTTGACTGTATTGGGCAAGGCGATAGCATTGCCATTGGTGGCAGGTTGAGCTATCCGAAGCTTTGGAAAAAAGCCAAAAAGATTGATAAAAGAAACACCAAACTACTAAGCCCAAAAACATTTGGTGGCGGTGGTGCCGATGCCCAACCTTTTTACGAAGCAGGTATTCCTACGCTTTACTTCAACACCAGTGGTGGATACAAGTATCTGCATCAAGCTACTGATAAGCCAGAAACCCTTAACCCTGAAGTTTTTGAAAAGGTTGTACATTTAGGGTACCTAACCACTATGGAGCTTGCCAATAAAAATTATAAACGAGAGAAGGACAGACAAAAGAAAAAGGCCTCGTAAGTGAGGCCTTTTTACTTAATTCCCTTCAATCCATTTAATCACCTTATCGCTGTTTGGTTTTTCCTTTGGTGGTATCATATCGACAAGTTTTCCATTTTCGTCTATCAGGTACTTCTGGAAATTCCATTTAACCTCGCTATCCATTACACCATTCATACTTTTTTGGGTAAGCCACTGGTACAGGGGATGGGTGTCATTCCCCTTAACCGATATTTTTGCCATCATAGGGAAGGATACACTAAAACGAGTAGTGCAAAACTCCTTAATTTCCTGATTGGTTCCAGGTTCCTGCCCCATAAAATTATTGGCCGGAAATCCAATAATAACAAAGTTTTTATCCTTGTACTTATCATAAAGCGCTTGTAAATCCTCGTACTGTGGTGTAAACCCACATTTTGATGCAGTATTAACAACCATTACCTTTTTTCCCTTCAGCTTTGAGAGAGGAAACTCGTTGCCATCGATATCGGTTACCACAAAACTATGGAAACTTACATTTTGTGCATTTGTGGTGCTAAGTGTTGTAGCCAACAGAATTATCATACCTAAAATTTTCATGATGTTTACTTTTTAGTTGTAAAAGGTAAACACAAAATGGGACAAAATGTTTTAATGAAAACCGAAAAAGGAAAAGAAATGTAAAATTCCAAGCGATTTTAGAACCATCAACCCTTATAATAAGGTTGATAATAAATTTTAAGGTTTTGCAAAACTTTTTTCAGAGCACCCCAAAGAGCGCGCTAATAATTAAAACAGGCATCCACCTTTTCCTTACCTATTGCCAGAATTATATTCTTTCAAATGTTGATTTGGGTAACCATCCCTTATTGCCATCGGCAATTCGAATCTCGCACCACTCGCCAACATTGCGTAAGGTCTCGACCTTTGTTCCTGCGTGGAGAATGAAAAGGTCATTTGAACTCTCCGAAGGAGAACTTTTTACCGAAACGGCGGAGGAAGTTACAATAGCGTGGTTGGAATTTACAATTCTATTTTTTTGCGAAACACTAAAAGCAAGTGAAACAATGAAAATAAAAGCAGAAAACCATGAAATGATAAAAGCGTATTTCTTTATTAAATATTTACCAGAGAACTGAAAAATCATAAATAAAATCAGTGCAATTATAAATGATGAAATAGCAAGAAAAGCCCAAGTGTTAGAGCTAAATAGGTTGGAAATGGACTTTACCCACTTAACCACGAAAAAATCAGGGATAGCCTCAATCTTGTCAGTAGTGTAGGCACGGGCTAGTTCGAGGTTAAAAGAGATATCGTCATCGCCAGGGTTTAGCAGGTAAGCCCTCTCGAAATTGAGAATGGCGTGTGCTATATCGTTTAGCTTGAAATAGGCATTCCCAAGGTTGAAGTAAAGCTCAGCGCTCACCTTTCCGTTTGCCACAATAGCTTCATAATGGGTAACAGCTTCGGAATATTTCCCCTCAGTGTAGTATTTATTAGCCAATGCGAAAAGTGAATCGGGATTTTGCATTGTTACCTTTCCAAACAGGCTAACAGGAACTATCATTAATGCTAAGTATAGAATGCGTTTCATTTCCTGAAAGTTTTTAATGTCACATTTACTTACGTTTTAGAGTATCTTCCAGATCCTCAATTAGCGAAAATGTCTTCTCGTAGATATCAGTCATTTGCGAATGCTCTGCCATTGGGGCAAAACGTGCATATTCGCAAGTCTCAACTATGGAACGGAAAGTAGAAATTCTGTCGGCATCAACACCCTGTTGGGTTAGCTTCTCCGATGCATTATCGAGGCTTAGCGATGCCAAAGGAATATTGAGTTTATCGGACACATACCCCCAAATAGCTTTATGGATCTCCTCAAAGAACTGGGCATTATTGTTCTGCTCAAGTAGTTGCGACGCCATTTTGAGTCGTTTCTGGGCAACATTGCTTGCCCTCCGGGTTCTAACCAAGGCTACATCTTGCATTCGCTGGCGATAGCGACGGAATAGATACGAAAATGTAATGAATAATGCAATTAGTAATATGTATAGAAGTTGATAATAACCCGACGTAACCCAAAATGCAGATTTTGATTTGAAAGCAGAGCTTGATGTTTTAATAAAACGAATATCTTTCCCGATAAACTTGATATCTTCCTTGCCAAAACTTGCAACCATAACATTGCCAGTGCTTGACGAATCGGCACTTACGGCAACAGAGATAGCTGATGTTTTAAGGGTAATATAAGATTCCTTATCAGGGTCAAAATAAGAAAACACAGCCGGTTCTATGCTGAAATTACCGCCAGCTCTTGGTATGCAAACATACTCGTAAGTTTTGCTACCCATTGCATTACCCTCATCAACTGAAATGTTCTCGGAAATTTTTGGGTCAAAAACTTCAAATGTTGAGGGGAAATTAAGTTTTGGGTTCCCAATTAGCTTAAGGTTTCCTTTCCCTGATATTTTAAGCCTGTAGGTAAAAGCATCGTTAGCTTTAAGGGTGTTCTTATCAACCGAAGCATCAATTTTGAAGCTACCAACTGCACCTGTAAACCCTTGCGGTTCAGGCAACGGAAGTTTTTTGATATTTATGCTAACCGGCTTACTCACTAGACGCTTGCGGTATGTTTCGAAACCTCCTCCAAAAAACTCGTCGAAAATGGAGCGTGGGCCAGATCTGTGCCCCTGATAAACCACTACCAGTTCAAAGGGATCAATTTCAATTTTATCAGCTTTCTGAGGGAAAAGTAGGTAACGGCGAATTACGCCGGCATTATATATTTTGCCATTCACATTGGCGCGCTCAAAGTTTACATTTGGGGAACTTTTAATCTCCTGGCTCCAGAATCCATCGAAAGCAGGAAATTTAGCATCTTCAAAAGCCATAATGCTTACCCGGGTGTATATCTTTATCACTGCTTCAATGGGTTCACCTACGTAGGCTGATTTCCGGGTGAGCTCAATGGTTACAAATAGTTCATCGCCCGGCAAATCGTCGGTTTGAGTTTCCCTAACGTTTCGAGATGCGGGTTGGCTGGCTCTGCTTGCAGCATTTCCTGATGTTGTTTTTACCACCTCAATTGTTATGGGATTTGAGCGAATACGCTCCTTGCCCACAACAGCCTCTGCAGGATCAATCGTATATTTTCCCTCCTTGCTTGCAACAAGTATATAGGTGTAGGTATAGGATTGACTTTGGGTAACTTTACCGTTAATCACCTCAATACTTGTGCTGCTGGATGTGCTAGGGCCAGCTAAAATATCGAAATCAACTATAGAGGGAGCCTTAAACTCTGATGGTTTAGCATTTAAAGTAAACGATAAGCTGAACTGCTCACCCACTTCAACCAGATTTGGTGCGTATGCCTGTAAGGTTACTTCCTGGGACTGTAAGTAACCACTGATGAAAAGCAATAGTATTCCGCTTAGGTATCGTTTCATAGGGTTTACCAGTTTTTGATTGAAGCCCCCGAAACCGGCTTGGCTTGTTTTTTATTTAGTTTATCCTGAATGTCCTTTTCGCGTTGCTGTAATGCCTGTAGCATTCGCTCTGCATCCTCTTTGGAAATCTTGGGTTGTTGTTGCTGTTGGTTATTTTTATTCTGGTTATTCTGTTGATTGTCCTGTTTATTGTTATTATCCTTTTTATCTTCCTTTTTGTCTTGCTTTTTATCGTCTTTCTGATCCTTGTTATCCTTACTATCGTTGCTATTGTTTTGCTGCTGATTGTTGTTCTGGTTCTGCTGGTTCTGCATCATTCTAAGCGCCTCGGAAAGGTTATACTTAGCGTCAATATCGTTAGGATTATACTTGAGGGCCATTTTATAGGCATCGGCACTTTCCTTAAACTTATTTTGCTTGAAGAGCGAATTCCCTTTATTGTAATAAATCATCGACTTATCAGCATCGGAAAGAGCAGATGTGTTTATACCATTAAAGATTGAATCGGAATCAGAGAATTTGTTTTGCTTATAGAGGGCATCGCCAAGGTTGAAGTTTGCCTTGAAGGAATGCTTGTTTCTCTCAAGTGCTTCACGGTATTGCACTTCGGACTCCAAATAATCGTTTTTACTATATGCCCTATTACCACGTCGTATTAGCTTATGCTCGCTTTGAGCAAAAGTGTTAACCGTGAATCCAGCTAAAAGAATGATAAGTACAATATCTTTCCTCATATATCCTCCCTTGTTTTATCGGCACCAAAAAGGTTTACCTTTGATAAAAGCGAAGTTTTACGGTCAAGGATAATTAATTCAGCAAATAAAAGCGCAATGGCGATAGCCAATATATACTGATACTGCTCATTGTACTCGGAGTAAACCTTATCCTTAATTGCTCTACGGTCAACCTTTTTAAGCGACTCATAAATTGGCAATAAACCAAACTGGGTATTTGAAGCCCTAACATACTTCCCGTTAGCGGTAACAGCAATTTTTGTTAGGGTTTCCTCATCCAATCGGGTAATAACTACCTTTCCATCGGCATCTTTAAGGAACTCCTGATTATTCCCTAAGGGAATAGGCGCCCCTTCAGGGGAACCAATGCCAATGGTGTAGATAGAAATACCGTTTTCGGCAGCCATTGCTGCAGCTTCAATAGGATCGTCGGTATGGTTTTCGCCATCGGAAATTAAAACTATCACCTTTCCGGTATTTGCATTGGGCGAAAAGGAATTTACAGCCAGCTCGATAGCCCTGCCTATGGCAGTTCCCTGCTTAGGAACCATTCCTGGATTTATTGATGACAAAAAGAGTTTAGCTGATGCATAGTCGTTAGTAACGGGGAGCTGAATGTAGGCATCGCCAGCAAAAACTATCAATCCAATACGGTCGTTGTTAAACCTATCGATAAGCTGCGAAATGGCTTGCTTGGCGCGCTCAATACGATTTGGTTTGATATCCTGTGCTAGCATGCTGTTGGAAACATCAAGGGCAATAATCATCTCCATACCCTTACGTTTTACCTCAGTAAGTTTGGCACCTACCTGTGGGCCAGCAAGTGCAATAATGATAAAAATGTATGCAGCAGTGGCAATGATAAACTTAATCCAGTAGCGCTTGAACGAATGTCCTGGCATTAATTTTAGGACAGTTTTGTATATGCCAAAACTAGTAATCCACTGCTTTTGCTTACGAACGGAATACCAGAATAATCCAATAATTACTGGTATAAGCAGTAAGAGATAAAGATATTCTGGGTTAGAAAAACGAAACATGGCAATCCTAAAATTAAATTCCTAATAAATAGGTTCTACGTAGAACAAATTCCAGTAAAAGCAAAATAAAGGCTGCCAATAACCAGCCACGATACTTTTCTTCACGCTTAGCATACTCATTGACCTCTATTTTTGATTTTTCAAGCTGGTCAATTTTCTGGTAAACCTGTTCAAGTGCCTTATTGTTAATTGCTCTGAAGTATTCACCTCCAGTCATCTGGGCAATACTTTTCAGCAAATCTTCATCAATTTCAACCTGCACGTCCTGGTAACGGGTTCCAAAGGGGGTTTGAACGGGATAAGGAGCCGTTCCATATGTTCCTACCCCGATGGTGTAAACCCTAATACCAAAGGTTTTTGCCATTTCGGCTGCGGTCATTGGCGCTATCTCACCACGGTTATTAACCCCATCGGTGAGGAGGATTATCACCTTACTTTTAGCATCGCTATCCTTTAAACGGGAAATAGCTGTGGCTAATCCGGAGCCTATAGCTGTGCCATCCTCAAGCACACCAATATCTACAGCTTTAAACTGATTAATCAGAGTTGCTCTGTCGGTAGTTAATGGGCAAAGGGTAAAACTTTCACCTGCAAAAATTACGAGTCCAATGCGGTCGTTAGCTCGGCCACTTATAAAATTAATACCCAAACTCTTTGCAGCCTCAAGCCTATCGGGCTTAAAATCACGGGCGAGCATACTACCCGATACATCGAGCGATAACACAATATCAATACCCTCGGTGGTAACATTCCGTTGGATATTAGTTGATTGTGGCCTGGCCAATGCAATAATGGCCAATGCCAATGCTAACATTCTTAATGCAAAGGGCAAATGCCGCAAATATACCTTTACTGACTTGCCCGTATTATCAAAGTGTTTAGCTGTTGAAATTACAAGCGCAGCCCTCGATTTATGTAACCTGTAAATATACCACCCCACTAAAGATGGAATTAGCAGTAACAGGTATAAAAACTTTGGGTTTGCATAAACTACTAAAAGCATAACCGGTTAGTTTGAATAGCTGGTTGATAAATCGGTATTATCGGCACTCTTAATCTCATCAGTTGGGTTTTCACCATCGTTTGAACTTTCAATAGGTTTAGTGCTGTGTACAAAATTGATTGCAAAGCTCAAAAAGCGACGGTTCTCATCGATGGTAGTTACATGCTTAGCAAATTTTACCAGGTCGGAAGTAAAGAGCAACTCGCGAAGGGTTTCAATGTAGGGAAAAAAGTCGAAGTCAAGCCTAGCTATTTCAGAAAGAATCTCGCTTGTAGTTTGCTCAGGAGCATTAATGTGAAAACGTCCTTCCAGGTAATTCCGAAGAATATCGATCAGCTTGGTATAGAACAGTTTGGGATTATCCGAAGCCCACTCCCTATTCTCCTCAAGCAGCATCAACTCCCTAAGAGCAACAACATGAGCGGGTTCTTTTGGCTTAAAGATATTGAGGAATGGCTTATTTTGCTTGCGACTACGCAAGTACATAACAAGCAGAACAATAATTGCAGCAAAGAGTAAGCCTAATCCGGCCCAAGGAGCCACCTCCGAAAATCGGATTGGTTCCTTTATTGGGGGCTTAATATCCTTGATATCCTTAAGGGTGGTGTCGCGCGGAACAAGCTTTACAAATAAGCTATCGGTGGTTATCCACGTAGTATCAACACTACCACCATGCTTGACCAAAACCGGAAACTTAGAAACACTAACATTTCCGGGAGAAAATGCCGTAACAGGAAGTTTAAAGCTGTAGCTACGGGTATTATCTTTAATAGTAGAATCGATAATAGGTTTACCAATAATGTATATCCCCCCGGGTAAAGTATCGGCTAGTACTGGTAAGGATACCGAAAAATTTCCTTTCCCATTAGCTATAATTGCAAACTCCACCCTATCACCTATCAGTATTGTATCGGCTTTTAGTACAGCCTTTATTTCAAGTTGCTCAATCTGAGCATCGACGTTAAGGGTTAGTAGCAAAAAAACTATAAAAACGAACCTTATTAACTTCATTTCGACCTCCTTTTGAAAAGCAACATTAGGGGTTTTACGTAATCCTCGTCGGTTCGCACCGATACCCAATCCACCTGAGCTTTGGTAAAAGTCTGTTTCAGATTTTCAGTAGTGATATTCCACCATTGGCTGTAATAGTTTTGCACCAGTTTGTTTGCTGTGTCAATCCAAATGTCATTACCTGTTTCGGCATCGGTAAAACGGACAAGGCCAACGGGTGGAAGTTGAGTTTCGCGATCATCGTAAATCCGTATAGCCACAACATCGTGCTTATTGTTAGCAATGCTAATGGCATCGGTAAACCTTGGTTGGTAATTTTGTTCATTAAAATCAATGAAATCGCTCAGTACAAAAGCAGTGCTGCGCTTTTTTATGGCGTTTGTCAAGAACCTAAGCGCCTCAGCAATATTTGTTTCCTTGCCCGATGGCTCAAAATTCAGCAATTCGCTTATTATTCTGAGTATGTGTTTACTACCCTTCTGGGGTGGAATAAATTTTTCCACCTTATCGGAAAAGAGAATAACCCCAATTTTATCGTTATTTTGAATGGCCGAAAAGGCAAGAACAGCAGCAACCTCAGCTATTACATGCCTTTTAAAGTGTTGGGTGGAGCCAAAGTTCTGCGAACCGCTAACATCGATAAGAAGCATTACAGTAAGTTCACGCTCCTCCTCAAAAACCTTAACGTAGGGTTGGTTGTAACGAGCAGTAACGTTCCAGTCGATACTGCGAATATCGTCACCTACCCTATACTCGCGAACCTCGCTAAAAGCCATACCGCGCCCCTTAAAAGCGCTATGGTATTGACCGGCAAATATTTGGCGGGTTAATCCCCTTGTTTTAATTTCAATACGTCGAACTTTTTTCAGAAGTTCTGCTGTTTCCACGGCTATACCTATTTAGAGTGAGGCCTGATGGTAAGGGTAAGAAACCATTTCCCTTTTATCAGGGTTAAATCGTAACTCTTGCCCTCCTTTATTTCAAGCCACTTATTGGTTGATACCTGTTGATATTTGCTATTCAGTTCATTCACAACCTGGTCGTAAAGCCACGTGTTATACATTCTAGATACCGCAGTGCAAAAGCCATCAGTATCAATCATGAAAAGTATGGTCTGCTCATCGAGGGTGTTAACGTACTTCAAAAAGCCCCGGTCGTCAACATTCACCTCCTTTTCAAAGTAGAAACCTTTATTCTCCTGCGGCATCCGTTTGGCTATTTCATCCTTGTGCAAGCCAATGTAATTCTGAGCGCTAGCTGATAGGCTCAAGAAAGCGATTGCTACTGAAAGGAATATGATAGCCAATGGTTTCATGGTTGCTATGGAACCTCTATCGTGTTAAGTATTTCAGTAATTATATCCTCCGATGTAATGTTTTCGGCCTCGGCCTCGTAGGTTAATCCTATACGATGACGCAAAACATCAAAACATACAGCGCGAACATCCTCAGGAATAACGTATCCACGACGTTTAATAAAGGCGTAAGCCTTTGAAGCCAACCCAAGGCTAATGGATGCACGAGGTGAGGCTCCATAGGAAATCATAGGTTCAAATCGCTGCAGGTTATACTGTGCTGGATAGCGAGTTGCGAACACTACATCCAGAATATACTTTTCAATTTTCTCATCCATGTAAACCTCACGAACAACCTGACGCGCCTTCACAATATCGGTGGGTTTTAGGACTTTTTCTGGTTTTGGGAACTGCATGGCCAGATTTTCACGCATGATAAGGCGTTCCTCCTCCAGCTTTGGATAACCAATTTTGACCTTAAGCATGAAACGGTCGACCTGAGCCTCAGGAAGCGGATAGGTTCCTTCCTGTTCAATTGGATTCTGAGTTGCCAAAACCAGGAAAGGTTCTTCGAGCTTGTAGGTTTCGTCGCCAATGGTTACCTGACGTTCCTGCATGGCCTCAAGCAAAGCGCTCTGAACCTTAGCTGGAGCACGGTTAATTTCATCGGCAAGAATAAAGTTTGCAAAAATTGGCCCTTTTTTAACGGTAAATTGTTCGGATTTTGGGCTGTAAATAAGTGTTCCAATAAGGTCGGCAGGAAGCAAATCGGGGGTGAACTGAATACGGTTAAACTTTACATCGATGATGTTTGCCAAAGTATTTATGGCAAGCGTTTTGGCTAAGCCAGGAACACCTTCAAGTAGAATGTGTCCATCGGCAAGTAATCCAACCAGTAACGACTCAACAAGGTGTTTTTGGCCAACAATTACCTTGCCCATTTCAATGTTGATAATGTCAACAAAGGAACTTTCAAGTCTTATCCTCTCATTTAGCTCCTTAATGTCAAGGGTCGATTGAACACTCATAAAAATATCTTTTTAAAATTTGTTTAACCTTATATGAAACCTCAATTGCAAATATGATAATAAATAGATGCCTGCGATGTTAATTTTCGTTAAATGAAATTTTAGCTATAATAAAGGTAGTTAAAGGCTTTCAGACACTTTTATAATTGATTTTTAAATAAATCCAAGTACCATGAATTAAATTTTTGAGGAATGATTCGGAATGAACGGAATGAGTCGGAATAGAGAGAATATGATGGAG
>JAGPEQ010000017.1:26453-30525 GCA_018056955.1 Bacteroidales bacterium
TTTGAGTCCGTGAAACGTGAACCGTGAGCCGTGAAACGCAAGATTTGAGGCGGGAATGAGACGGAATGAATCGGAATAGAAAGAATATGATGGAGTTAGAGGAAGTTAGAGGAATAGTAAAAAGTGAACAGCTAAACCAAACGACCATGAATTAACAAGTTCAACCGGGCTAATAAAAATGTGGATACAGAAACATTTTTAGAGGAAATTCGTCAATAGAAAAATTCTATGGACGAATCTCGGAAATATTTCAAAATAGCTTTATATACGAGTATATTTGTTGTGTAATTTAATGCAAAATGGATTATTGAACAGGAATCAGGGGACCTTTTTTTTTTCATGTTTCTTTTAAATACATAGTGAGCAAACGATGTCATAAAGGAAGATCAAAAGCAAGTATAATGGCAATAAATAGATATTTCATTTACCTATCGTACAGGGGCACAAACTATCATGGCTGGCAGATTCAGGAAAACGCCACCAGTGTCCAGAACTTAGTAAACAATGCTTTGAGTATACTGCTAAAGGAAAACATTCAAACCATAGGTGCAGGTAGAACCGATACGGGCGTTCATGCCAGGTTCTATGTGGCGCATTTCGATTCTGTAGCCAGCAATTTGGAATCAGACGGTAAGTTTTTGCACAGCTTAAACAGAATTTTACCCAACGATATTGCCATTCATCAAATTAAAAAGGTAAACCCGAGCGCGAATGCCCGTTTCGATGCCACCTTAAGGGGTTATGAGTATGTGATTTGCCGTAACAAAGATCCCTTCTGGATTGGCCTATCGTGGTTTTACGATGCCCAGCTAAACATTGATAATATGCAGCTGGCAGCACAACAGTTAATGAACTATACCGATTTTACCAGCTTTAGCAAGGTTGGCTCCGAAACAAAAACCAATAACTGCCAGATATATAAAGCGGAATGGAACGAGAGTGGTAACCTGCTCATATTTACCATTGAGGCTAACCGGTTTTTACGCAACATGGTACGTGCCATTGTAGGCACTCTAATTGATGTGGGAAGAGGAAAAATAACGCCAGAAGAGTTTGCCCAAGTAATTGAGAAGCGTGATAGAAAATTGGCCGGAACCTCTGCTCCGGCCGAGGGGTTATACCTTACAAGGATAGAGTATCCTGATAATCTAATATAGCTTGCTTACCTGCAGGGTTGATGTTCCTCCCGCAAAAGGTCGTTTACAGTTTTAACTGGCGAGAATGTTGCCAAGGGTACTTCAACAAAAATGGTATTCCAGTTGCTCATGGCCCCATTCCAAAGCCCCGGAAGCTCTAACGCCTTGAGCTGTTTACCATCCTTGCTCTTTACTGAAATAAAGCCGGTTTGCGGATCGCGGTAGTTAAGCAGGTTAAACTTATTCCCTTTAAAATCAATGAATGAACATACTATATCAACAGGGTTGAAATGGGTTGATGCATTCAGGATAGCTTTAGAAGTAGGGTCGTTCATATCTATCTGTGAACTTTCAACAATCTGAAGCGATGTTGTGCCGTCGGGATTAACTGCCCAGAATGGGCCACCACCGGGCTCTCCCTCATTTTTAACCATACCGCAAACCCTAATTGGCCTATTAAGCACGCTAAACAGATACTTGTTCAGCTCCGCAGGGTCTGAGGTATTTAACGATGCCGGTGGTATAACACAGAGCTCATCGCGGGTAAAGTCAAGAATTGCCAAAAGTTCGTCAACCGAAAGGTTTTGGCTGTCGAGCTCTTGCAGGTATTTATAAATAATACCTCGGTAGCTAAGCAGCATTCCCGCAAGTGCTTTTTTATACCGAACGGTTAGCGGTTTAAGATGGTCTGGAGCAACGTTGTCGATATTCTTAATGAACACCAATTCGTGGCCTAAATCGTTGAGATTCTCAATTAATGCACCATGCCCACCGGGGCGAAAAAGTAGAGTGCCATCATCGTTACGGAAAGGATTATTGTTCATATCAACCGCAATGGTGTCGGTTGATGGCTTTTGAACCGAGTAGGTAATGTTAAGGGTTACTTCATAGTGGTTTTCGTAGTATGACTTTACGCGTTCAATCAGCTGCTCAAAGCCAGCAATGTGTTCGGGCGACACCGTAAGGTGAATATTTACATTACCATGCTGGTCGCGAGCATACTGTGCCCCCTCAACCAGATGCTCTTCCATGGCAGTACGAGCAATATCGCCATACTTGTGGAATAGGATAAGCGCTTTTGGCAGATTTCCGTAATTTAGCCCCTCGGAACCTAGCAGAGTATTTACTATGGGCATATAATCCTTACTATCAATAAGTTCATCCATCTTATAACCCTGCATCCAGAGTTCATTGTAAAGCTTGTCGAAAAATGGGAACTCTTTTATTCTCTCGAAAAAGGTGAAAACGGTATTAAAACCTTTATCGTTAAAACACTCCAACCCTTTTACCGGATAATCGGACTGAAACTCATAGAGATGTTTAAACATACGGGTTGCCGCACCCGATGCAGGAACAAACTTAACCCTACTACCCTCAAAATCGCGGTACATTTCAATGAGGCTATCAAGTTCCTCTCCATCCAACCGAATTATCCCGTTGCCCACGGTAGCGGGTTTAACCAACTTCATGTAAGGGAAGCCCTTTTTAAATGATTGAATTTGCTGCTCAACCATTTCGGGAGTTATTCCCTTTCGCTGCATCTGCACAATATCCTGCTGGCTATACATAGTGTTATTTTTTGGGTTCTATTTTATTAAAACTTTCATAATGATTGGGAAAGAAAATTAATTTTAAATTTATTAAATTTTTCCCCATTCAAACATCAACCGGCACAAGTTTTTTCCGTTGCTGGCGTTCGCAATTTCAACAATGCTCTCATCTTGCGAATTTTGAAAACGTGATGCAATTATGCTATCGTTTGCTTTACCTTCAGCATTAAAGTTAACCACTACCCTTTTGGGAAAATAGCTTTTAAAATGCTCAATGCTAAAGGTATTGTAGGCCCAATCGATATACCTAACATTATTAACGTGCTGATTCATATCTATATCGCCAATGCGAACATCAAATTTTTCCGAAAATTCAGGGCTAACGCTTTGTTCAACCAGTTTGGTTGCATTGCGCCCTAATGAACTTCTAGTTGCATAATCGAAATCGGAGTACCACTCAGCCCTTACTGGCCGACGGGTTTGAATGTTAAGAACCAACCAGCTCGACGTTGCAGCAATTATTTTATTTCCTAAATGGTCATATACCTCAAAATCGCGTAAGGCAAAAATTCCATCAACTCCCCTAGGCCAGGTTAGCAGAACTACCTCATCGGTCCATGCAGGTAACCGGTATATTTCAACTTCAACACGCGACAGGGCCCAAAACCAACCCTTCTGCAACAGATGTTCCCAGCCATAACCCAGTAAATGAGCATGCTCCCAGGCAATCTCCTGCAAGTAATTAAACAGGGCCGTAACTGTTAACCTTTGGTTAAAATCCACCTCGTACGAATGAACCTTTAGCTTATGCCTGTGGTATTTTGGAAACTGATAGGTATCAAAATTCATCAAACTAGACTATTTGGATGAGAACTTTTCCATAAAACGTTTACTGTCGATAATGTAGCGGGTATGGGTACCCCTGCCAATTTCGCCTTCACTATCCCATGCCACCACATCAAAAACAAGCTTTTTGCCATCTACCTCTTTAAGGGTGGCCTTGCTGTGAACTTCCCAACCTAAAGGTGTAGCCTTGGTGTGTTTAACACAAATCTCAGTACCAACGGTATTGAACCCATGGGGCAGATGTGGTAAAACAGCATTAAGAGCTGCCTTTTCCATGAGCGCCACCATAGCGGGTGTGGCAAAAACATCAACAAGGCCTGAGCCGTATTTTGATGCAGTGTTATCCTTTGTAACCATTTCGGTTGCAGTAAATTCAATGCCAAGGGGAATGTTAAACTCCATACCATTAGTGTTTTTAGTGCTTTTACAAAGATATGAACAATTTTCAACTTAGCCCATTTATTTCTATTTTTGCATGTAAACCAAGTTAAGCAACCATGAGCAAGGTGATAATTGAAAAGCTAACGGATGAACAAATAA
>JAGPEQ010000017.1:30625-37325 GCA_018056955.1 Bacteroidales bacterium
CATATGTGTTAGCTCACGGGTAAGCTGCTCCATAAGAGGAAACATTTCCGAGTTATATGCACATGACCCCAAAACAAGTCCACGATATTTCCAAATTTCGTTAATCAAATGGCTAATGTGGGTGCGAGAAATATCGTGTATGCGAATGTTCTTAATACCATTCTCTGCCACTTTACGGCCAATGTAATCGGCAATAGCTTCCGTATTACCGTACATTGATGCAAAAATGATAACAACGCCTTCCTCAGCCTCGTAACGGCTCCACCGGTCGTACAGTTCAATTACTTTATTGGGATTTGACCGCCAAACGGGGCCATGAGTAGGTGCAATCACCTTTACAGGTACATCCTTAAGCTTTGCAAAAGCTTTTTGCACCATATTGCTGTATTTCCCTACTATATTTGAATAATAGCGGCGCATCTCATCCTCAAAGAAATCAAAGTTGATTTCATTATCAAAAATACCGCCATCTAACGCGCCAAAGCTGCCAAAGGCATCGCCGGAGAAAAGGATTTGTTCGGTTTGATCGAAGGTCATCATGGTTTCGGGCCAATGCACCCATGGTGTCATCACAAATTTCAGCTTGTGGAAACCGAGGTCAAGGGTATCGCCATCATCTACCTGTATTAGGTTTTCATTAATACCCCAGTAAGCTTCAACCATCTTAAAAGTTTTGGCATTTCCAACCAGCTTAACCCCTTTAAATTGCTCAAAAATGTCTTTAATCTCCCCGGAATGGTCGGGCTCCATATGGTTAATAATCAGGTAGTCGAGCGTACGTCCATTAAGTAAAGCCTTTATACGCTCAATGTAATTACCGGCCGCCCGATCCTCTATAGTATCGATCAGAGCGGTTTTTTCATCAACAATCAGGTATGAATTGTAGGAAACGCCCCTATCCAAAGGCCAGATGTTCTCAAAAAGCCTCTTACGTCGATCGTTCACCCCTATCCAGTGAACCTTTCCAACAACAGGGATATTGTAATACATAATGCTTAAGTATTTTTTTGTTTTTAATCTTATGGCAAAAGTAGAAAGTTAAAGTGATTTGTTAAACAACTAACCAGTTGTTAAAAATCAATCTAAATAAAAATAGTATCTTAAGAATAAGTTAGCATCATCAAGTAATAGGTAAAACCTTTTAAATTCTATAAAATCAAAAGAGGCTGCCCTATGAGGACAGCCTCTTTTTTACTCTTGAAAACTTTACTTATTGTTTAAGTAGATTAAGAACTCCCACGGTTTTAGAGTTACTCTCTCATCCTTTGTGAACTCTTTAGAGCTATTGCTGAAATACTCAACATAGCTGGTATTCAAATGCGCATCGCCGGTAAAGTTAAAGGTCTGTTCCTTGGCCGATAGGTTGAAAACAGCAAATAACTTTTGAGTTTCATTTTCGCGTGTAAATGCGAAAATTGAGCTATCGGCAGTGGTTGTTATTCGGAAAATGTCGGCTCCCTGCTCTGCGGCATCAAGAACCTTTGCGGACTTTTTCAACGCAGTGAGTTTTTTGTAAAAATCAGTCAAACCTTTACTATCAGTCCAGTCAACCTGGTCCTTTTCAAAAAACTGTAGCCTATGGTTTAGACCAACCTCCTGGCCGGTATAAATAAGAGGCATCCCATCAATAACAAATGTGAGTGCAGCCATGGTTTTAACCGCATCGCCCATACGCTCAAACTCAGTTCCATTCCATGAATTCTCATCGTGGTTGGTGATAAAATTCATTTTAATGGTATTCTTAGGATAAGTGGCTGCTTTTTTGAGCAGGTATTGCTCCAGCTCAACAACAGATTTCTTGCCCTGAGCAATACCATTCATAATATGATGGAACTCCCAGGCATAATCAGCATCAAACGCATATTTCTGTAGTTCAGGGGTTTCGGCCTCGGCAAGCATGAAAATGGGTTTGCCAAGCTGGTTGAGCTCAGTACGAGCCTCGTTCCAGAAATCGGTTGGAACCTCAGCGGCCACATCGCACCTAAACCCATCGAGGTCAATATCCTTAATCCAATACTTAAGCATGTCAATCATGTAACGGCGTAGTTCAGGTTTTGAGTAGTCCAACTTAGCCACGTCGGTCCAATCGAATGGTGAAACAACCCTACCCGAGGAATCACGAACGTACCAATCGGGATGTTCAGTTAAGAGAACAGCATCGTGCGAGGTGTGGTTTGCCACAATGTCAATTATCACCTTCATACCCAACTCATGAGCCTTGGCAACAACTGACTTAAAGTCATCGAGTGTTCCGAACTCGGGGTTAATACCGTAGTAATCCTTTACGGAGTAGTAGCTTCCTAGCGTTCCTTTACGGTTCTCAACTCCAATGGGATGAATTGGCATGAACCAAAGTATATCAACCCCTAAATCTTTTAGGCGAGGCAGGTGTTGCTCAAAGGCTTTGAATGTTCCTTCCGGTGTGTATTGCCTAACATTTACCTCGTAAATGGTAGCATTGTAAACCCAATTGGCATGCTCTACGCGGAATGGCTCAGCCTCCTTAGGTTGCTGCTTACACGAGGCAAATACCATTGTTGCAGCAATTAGGGCTGCAAACAAAATGTTTCTCAAGCTAAATAGATTCTTTTGTCTCATATTGCTATTGGTTTATTTGAAATTGATTTATCAGCTTTCACACGTTTGCGAATAGGAAATGCCCGTAATTACAGGCCTTTGCTAATTTAGGAATAATTTTAAATGATTTCTACTATTTGAAATAAAAAAATCTGTAACTTGTTTGAGTTCAAAATCTCCCTAACCTAAAACTTAAATAAAATGAAACTAAAAGTTCAACATCAGGAACGATACTCTAGGTTAGAATTGCTCCTGAGAACATTTTTCGGCTGGCTGTACATTCTACTGCCACACGGTTTCCTCCTATTTTTTGTATTTATTTGGGCTCTAATCCTGCAGATTGTAGCATTTTGGGCAATACTATTTACTGGTAAATACCCAAAAAGTTTATTTGACTTTCAGGTAGGACTATTCCGATGGAAATTACGTGTGAACGCCAGGGTATTAAACATATCCGATGGATACCCTTCGTTTGGCATTAATGGAACCGATGAGTATACCTCATTAGAGGTTGAATACCCTGAAAGGGTAAGCCGTGCATTAATGCTGGTTCGTTTCTTTTTTGGTTGGCTTTATGTTTACATTCCACACCTCTTTATTTTGTTCTTTAGGCAAATATTTGTAGGCGTTATTATCATTTTGGCATGGTTGATAGTACTAATTACAGGTAAATACCCCAGAGAGTTTCACAGTTGGGTTGTGGGACAACTTAGATGGATGACACGTGTTGGATTATACATGGGTTACATGACAGATGTTTACCCCGCCTTTACCGGCGACGAATTAGATTCAGAGAAGTAGCTTACAAACATCTTTTTTGTATTTTTGCCAAGACATCGGTTTAATACGATGCCTTTTTTTTTAAAATAGTTATGAATATGAATTCAATAGTATCGCGCCCAAAGAGTGAAAAGTATTATTCCGAAAACAAAATCAAAATACTAATTGATGGTCAGCTAAGGGGCAAAATTGGACAAGGCGAATCGCTTACCGTTGAACTTCCTGATGGGGAACACACTTTCAGGGCCACAACTAATTTTAAAATGGGAAGTAGCGAAATTACTGTTAATACCCAGAAAGAAACCAACATTGAGGTTAGTGTAAACCCAAACTTCAACTTCACCCCAACAATGGCTTTTACTGCAATTCCGTTTTTTCTAATAGTTTTCTTCAATTATGATAATTTATGGGTAAGAATTACATTAGGGGCTCTAATGGCTGCTACAATATTCTTGTTCATACGGATGCTAATAAAAGGGAAAACTGAGGCAATAAACTTAAAAGTAAAGGATTAACCAATACGGGAATAAAAAAGGCCGGCTCAATATTTGCCGGCCTTTATTGTTTTTGGTAGAATATTATTTCAGCGCATCCTTCATGGTTTGACCAATGTTAGCAGGCGATTCCACTACATGAATGCCACACTCACGCATGATCTTCATTTTAGCAGCAGCGGTATCGTCGGCACCACCAATAATAGCCCCAGCATGACCCATACGGCGACCTTTGGGAGCAGTTTGTCCAGCAATAAAGCCCACAACAGGCTTAGTTCCATGCTCCTTAATCCATCGAGCAGCATCGGTTTCCATGCTACCGCCTATTTCACCTATCATCACAA
The DNA here is from genome assembly GCA_018056955.1 of Bacteroidales bacterium. GTDB lineage: Bacteria > Bacteroidota > Bacteroidia > Bacteroidales > Tenuifilaceae > Tenuifilum > Tenuifilum osseticum. The sequence continues at coordinate 34,821 of JAGPEQ010000017.1, forward strand.
TACCATGTGTATCGGGATCGGCCATTAGTAGCTTAACAGCTTCGAGCGTGGTTGTTCCAATTACCGGATCGCCACCAATGCCAATGCAAGTGCTTTGACCCAACCCCAACTTGGTAAGCTGATCAACGGCCTCGTAGGTTAATGTGCCAGAACGCGATACAACGCCAACATGTCCCTTTTTATGGATAAACCCTGGCATTATCCCAACCTTAGCCTCTTCGGGAGTTATTACTCCAGGACAGTTAGGTCCAACTAAGCGGGTCTCGGGGTAATCAGCAAGGAAGTGCTTAACCTTAACCATATCGTTTGTGGGAATACCTTCAGTAATACAAACGATTACCTTTATTCCTGCAGCGGCAGCTTCCATAATGCCATCGGCAGCAAAAGTCGGGGGTACAAATATTACCGATACATCGGCACCGGTTTCTTTCACTGCTTCGGAAACAGTATTGAACACAGGCCTATCGAGATGTGTTTGTCCTCCCTTGCCCGGAGTTACTCCACCCACAACGTTGGTTCCATACTCAATCATCTGGGTAGCATGAAAAGTGCCTTCACCTCCTGTAAAGCCCTGAACAATTACACGTGAACTTTTATTGACTAATACACTCATATCATGGATTTTGTTGAATCGTTAATCGTAAAAATACAACACGTATTGCGACCTCAAACCTACATTATTTTGTCAAAAAAAGCAACTAAAACATACTGTATAACATATTGAAAAAACTAGATTGTTTAGTTTGAATTTTGTATCTTGGGTAAAAATTATATCAGCAAATCGAAATCTAATCAATTAAAAATTAAACATATGAGTAAAGTAAACATCAAATTAGAACGCCTAGGCGAAATGTTCCCAGAAAATTGGACTGAGGAGCAACGCGCAAAGGGTAAAACTTTATTCTTAAAATACCTCAGCGAGAAGGCCCATAAGCATTACGGAGGTAAAATCCAAACAGCACCCAAAGCACCTGTGCTTGGCTTTAACTGGTTCAATGTTTGGTACACCCCAGGAGTCTCCAAAATATCAACAACTATACGCGATAATAATGATGCGTCATTTGAACTTTCGAACAGGGGCAATTTAGTTGCCGTTGTTAGCGACTCGACCCGTGTACTTGGCGATGGCGATTGCACCCCTCCGGGTGGTCTGGGAGTGATGGAAGGGAAAGCATTCCTGATGAAGTACCTTGGTGGCGTGGATGCAGTTGCTCTTTGTATTGACAGCAAGGGGAAAGATGGCAAAAACGACCCAGAAAAGATAATCGATTTTGTAAAGATGTGCCAGCACAGCTTTGGCGCTGTAAACCTTGAGGATATCTCACAACCTAACTGCTATAGAGTTCTCGATGTACTGAGGGAGGAATGTGTGATTCCGGTTTGGCACGATGATGCCCAGGGAACTGCATGCGTTACCCTTGCTGGGTTACTCAATGCATTGAAGCTGGTAAATAAAAAGCTAAAAGATGTTCGCATTGTATTTTTTGGAGCTGGTGCCTCCAATACCACCATTGCCCGCCTGATGATAGCTGATGGTGGTGATCCTAAAAAAATGATTATGTTCGACTCACATGGTGCACTTCATCGCAAACGTGACGACATTAAAGCCGATAGCCGTTTTTACCGCAAATGGGAGATTTGCGAGCAAACCAATCCCGATTGCATTAACACCATGGAGGAGGCCATGAAAGGCGCCGATGTGCTAATATCGCTTTCCACCCCAGGCCCTGACACCATTAAGCAGGATTGGATTAGGCTTATGGCCGATAAAGCCATTGTTTTTGCCTGCGCCAACCCCGTACCTGAAATTTACCCATATGCAGCAAAAGCAGCAGGGGCATACATTGTGGCTACGGGCCGTGGCGATTTCCCAAACCAGGTAAATAACTCGTTAGGATTCCCTGGAATACTTAAAGGAGCCTTGCTGGTTAGAGCTTCAAAAATAACCGATAACATGGCCATTGCCGCTGCTCACTCACTGGCAAACTACGCCGAGAAACGTGGAATTAATCCCGATAATATTGTCCCAACCATGGATGAAGCCGACGTATTCCCCGTTGAAGCAGCCGATGTGGCTGTACAGGCTGTTAAAGATGGCGTTGCCCGTAGGCCAATGAGCTGGGATGAGGCGTACAGCATTGCCAAAAAGGATATTGAATACTCTCGTTCCATGGTAAAGTCGTTACACGATAATGGCTTCATAACCGACCCACCAACCGAAATGCTGGAGGAAGCCCTTGAATGGACTATTAAACAGATTGAGGGGAAGTAAGGATAAAGGATAAAGGATAAAGGATAAAGGATAAAGGATAAAGGATAAAGGGTAAAGGATAATGGGTAAAGGGTAAAGGATAAAGGTTAAAGGTTAAAGGTTAAAAGTTGACCCGTCCTGAAAAATGTCTACACAAACTTATGTGTATGGACAAAAATAATTTTGTGACAAAACGCTACAGCGAGGGCTTCAAGCTGAAAATTTTATCCGAACTTAGCAGCGGGAAGTATTCC
>JAGPEQ010000018.1:0-1475 GCA_018056955.1 Bacteroidales bacterium
ATTGGGTATGGGGTTGGGGGAAGGGTGAGGATAAAGGATAAAGGTTAAAGGATAAAGGTTAAAGGTTTAAAGTTCAAGATTTAAAACAAATTGTGATTGGGTTTGAAGGTTTAACTGATTGTTATTCTGCGCAAATCATCTCAATTTGAATTATCTGTGTTCTATTGAATTTTCTATCAACTATCAACCAACAACCATCAACTAAACTGGTATCACAGTGTTACACAGAGTTTACAGTGTGTTTCACAGAGTTTGTGATGTGATATTCACGAACAACAATACACGAACAGCGAACAACGTTCCCAGCCCTGTAGGGGCAAAACATTTGTAACTCTATGGCTAGCACAAAATTTTTAGCGATGCACTCAATGTGTATGCCAAAGAGCAACACTGAAACGTTGCAACGCAACGGAAAAGCATGGCAAAGAGCGGTTTACATGTTCTTTCTTGTCTTGATACAAGAAAGAACCAAAGAAAATCAAGGCTAAAAAGCCCGACCCGATGGGTACCCCGTGGGTGGAACTGCAACGCGATACAATTCGCCACGCCTGCGGCGTGACTCATTTGGTATCGCTTACTAAGCCCACCACAACGTTCCACCTCCGACCCATTGTCGGGTCAGGCTTTTATGCCCCTTGCTTATTCCGTACCATTCCCTCTCAGGGAAAAGGGCTGGGGTGAAATCGTTTTCACGAAAAACCATCAACTATTCATGTCATTCCAAACAAGACGAGGAATCTCTTTAATAAAGGGGATGAAAGGATAAAAGAGATGCTTCAACGAGTTCAGCATAACATGATGGACTAACAACCAACAACTGTCAACTGTCAACTATCAACTAAATCATCTACGTTATCAGTATTCCAATCCTCTTCACGAACAACTATCAACAAACAACCATCAACTTTAACAACCTTCCCGCTTCCTGCGGGACGCTCTGGCCACCTGAGGCGGGGTGGAAAATAAAAAAGGAACACGCTTACCTGCGTATCCCTTTAACCGTGGAGGTAAGGGGAGTCGAACCCCTGACCTTCCCGCAACCTGCGGGACGCTCTGGCCACCTGAGGCGGGGTGGAAAATAAAAAAGGAACACGCTTACCTGCGTATCCCTTTCAACCGTGGAGGTAAGGGGAGTCGAACCCCTGACCTTCCCGCTTCCTGCGGGACGCTCTGGCCACCTGAGGCGGGGTGGAAAATAAAAAAAGGAACACGCTTACCTGCGTATCCCTTTCAACCGTGGAGGTAAGGGGAGTCGAACCCCTGACCTTCCCGCAACCTGCGGGACGCTCTGGCCACCTGAGGCGGGATGGAAAGCAAAAAAGGAACACGCTTACCTGCGTATCCCTTTAACCGTGGAGGTAAGGGGAGTCGAACCCCTGACCTTCCCGCTTCCTGCGGGACGCTCTGGCCACCTGAGGCGGGGTGGAAAATAAAAAAAGGAACACGCTTACCTGCGTATCCCTTTCAACCGTGGA
>JAGPEQ010000018.1:1575-1784 GCA_018056955.1 Bacteroidales bacterium
GACGCTCTGGCCACCTGAGGCGGGGTGGAAAATAAAAAAAGGAACACGCTTACCTGCGTATCCCTTTAACCGTGGAGGTAAGGGGAGTCGAACCCCTGACCTTCCCGCTTCCTGCGGGACGCTCTGGACAACTGAGACGGGTGGAAAATAAAAAAAGGAACACGCTTACCTGCGTATCCCTTTCAACCGTGGAGGTAAGGGGAGTCGAA
>JAGPEQ010000018.1:1884-12362 GCA_018056955.1 Bacteroidales bacterium
CCCCTGACCTTCCCGCTTCCTGCGGGACGCTCTGGCCACCTGAGGCGGGGTGGAAAATAAAAAAGGAACACGCTTACTTGCGTATCCCTTTCAACCGTGGAGGTAAGGGGAGTCGAACCCCTGACCTTCCCGCTTCCTGCGGGACGCTCTGGCCACCTGAGGCGGGGTGGAAAATAAAAAAGGAACACGCTTACTTGCGTATCCCTTTCAACCGTGGAGGTAAGGGGAGTCGAACCCCTGACCTCTTGCATGCCATGCAAGCGCTCTAGCCAACTGAGCTATACCCCCATGAAATAACGCTGCAAAAATAAAAACTTTTTAATTATACTGCCAATTTCACGCAATTTTTTTTAACATGATTTAAAAAACTACGTATAATCATTGGAAGATAAATAAAATTTTTATTGCTTTGTAGCTCAAAATAAATTAGGAAATTAACCGTTATACCAAGAGCCAAATACGCAAAAATATGGAACTAAAGAAAAATCCCAAGGCTGACCTGCAAAACAAGAAACTCCTATTCTTTGAGATAGGACTTGCTTTATCGCTGGGTATTGTTTTGCTGGCCTTTGAATGGACAACCACCGACACCGTAAACGTTGACCTTGCCCAAACCACAGAAGTAAAGGTTGAGCAGGAAATTATTCCTATTACCAACCGCGATGAGGTTAAACCCCCTGAACCACCCAAGCAGATTACCGTTTCTGACGTTATCAAGGTAGTTGATGATAACGTTAATATCAACGACAATACCGACATCTTTGATAGCGAATTCTCCGAGGACAAGGCTGTTACAGTTATGGAATTCAAGGATGAAGAACAGGAAGAGGAAGAGTACACTCCATTCGTTATTGTAGAGGATATGCCCTCGTTCCAGGGTGGCGATATCAATAACTTCCGCGTTTGGGTACAGCAAAACCTCAAGTATCCCGATGTAGCTGCTGAAAACGGTATTCAGGGTCGCGTAATTATCAACTTTGTAGTTGAACCTAGCGGAAAGGTTACCAACGTTAAGGTTGTACGTGGCGTTGACCCCTCTATCGATAAAGAGGCTATACGCGTGGTTTCTTCGTCACCTATTTGGAAACCTGGTTCACAACGCGGTAAACCCGTTCGCGTTCAGTTTACCATTCCAATTATCTTTGTGCTTCAGTAGTTTATTAAATAAGATTAGAATACTTAACCCCGCTTTTTGCGGGGTTATTTTTTTATTATACACAATGAAAGGGGTATGATTATCGTTTTATTACTAGAAACCCTTTAACATAAAAAGTTATGGAAGCAAAAAAATCGAAAAAAGCCGACCTGGAAAGCAAGCGTATCCTCTTCTTTGAGGTAGGATTAACAGTATCGATCCTACTTGCTATCCTGGCCTTTGAATGGAAAAGCCCTGCTGGTATCAATACTAGCCTGATTGCTGAGCTTGGTAACAATAATGGCACTATTGAGTTACCGCCTATCACCACTGACCCTAAAGAGATGGTAAAACCAGAACCGCCCAAAGTGGTAATCTCCGAAAAGATTATTGTGGTTGATAACAATGTAGAGCCAAACTATAATACCGATATTTTTGAGGAACCCAAGGATGCTTATGTTCCTCCAGTTATTCGGATTGAGGAAAAAGAAGTTGATGAAACCTTTGAACGTGTTGAGGTGATGCCAACCTTTGACAAGGGCGATGCCAACCATTTCCGTAACACATATGTTATTCCAAATATCCGTTACCCACAAGAAGCAATTGACAATGGGGTAGCAGGAGTTGCTTTTGTTGAATTTGTTGTTGAGCGCGATGGCAGAGTAACAAACGTTAAGGTATTAAACAAAATAGATAAAAGTCTTGAGCGGGAGGCCATAAGGGTTGTTTCGAGTTCGCCTCGCTGGGAGCCAGGATTCAATAATGGTGTAAAGGTTAGGGTTAAATTCGTAATTCCTATTAAATTTGTGCTCAATAATTAAACATTTACTTTGATAAAATCGTTAAAGAAAACCCTGATTATTCAGGGTTATTTATTGATACAGGCAAATGATAAACCCAATTTCGACAGCAAAAAAACAGGAAAGAGCAGTACTGGTTGGTGTTTTGCTCCCTTTTCAGAAAGAACAGGAGATAACCGATTACCTCGATGAGCTGGAATTCCTAACGGAAACAGCAGGGGCCATAACCCTAAAAAGGTTTATTCAGAAGATTGATGAACCCAACCCACGCACATTCATTGGTAGCGGTAAGGTTCAGGAGATTGCTGCTTATATTGATGATAACGATGTGGATATGGTAATTTTCGACGATGAGCTCTCTCCTACCCAACTCCGTAACCTTGAGCACGAATTTAAACGCAAAGTGCTGGATCGAACCAACCTAATACTCGATGTGTTTGCCCAACGGGCAAAAACGGCTTACGCCAAAACCCAGGTTGAGCTGGCACAGTACCAATTCTTGCTTCCCCGCCTAAAACGAATGTGGACTCACCTTGAGCGTCAGCGCGGAGGTATTGGGCTACGAGGCCCTGGCGAACGTGAAATTGAAACCGACCGCCGTATTATTCGCGACCGAATAGCCAAGCTAAAGGAGGAACTGAGCAAAATTGACCGCCAGATGGCTACACAACGTAAGAATCGAGGGAGCGTGGTTCGTGTTGCGCTGGTTGGCTACACCAACGTGGGTAAGTCCACCATTATGAACCTCATCAGCAAATCGGATGTATTTGCTGAGAATAAACTTTTTGCCACCCTCGATACCACAGTGCGTAAGGTGGTAATTGGCAATCTGCCTTTCCTGCTATCCGATACCGTTGGTTTTATCCGAAAGCTACCACATCAGCTGGTGGAGTCGTTCAAGTCAACCCTCGATGAGGTACGAGAGGCCGACCTGCTGCTGCATGTAGTTGATATAGCCCACCCCAACTTTGAGGAGCAAATCAACATTGTTAACCAAACATTACATGAAATTGGCGGCGGCGACAAGCCAACCATACTTGTGTTTAACAAGATTGATGCCTACACCTGGACCAGCAAACCCGACGATGACCTCACACCATCAACCCGCGAAAACATTAGCCTTGAGGAGCTGAAACGAACCTGGATTAGCAAAAAGGGAACCCATACCATTTTCATTTCCGCCAAGCAAAAAATCAATATTGATGAGTTCCGTGCGCTACTGTATAAGATGGTTAGAGAGATTCATGTAACGCGGTACCCCTACGACAATTTCCTATACCCCGATATTACCGAAGCCAACCTTTAGCATTTAAGTACTCGGCAATTTGAATGGCATTGGTGGCAGCACCCTTGCGAAGATTGTCCGATACTACCCAAAGATTAAGGCTTCGCGGCTGTGAAACATCGCGTCGGATACGACCTACAAACACATCGTCCTTGCCCTCGGCAAAACGTGGCATTGGGTAATGGTTAGTGGCGGGATTATCCTGAACCACAACACCAGGTGCACTACGCAAAATTTCATTTACCTCATTGATATCGAATTCACTTTCAAACTCAAGGTTAACCGACTCGGAGTGGCCGCCAATAACCGGAATACGAACAACGGTTGGCGATACCATGATAGACTGATCGCCAATTATCTTGCGGGTTTCATCAATCAGCTTTTGCTCCTCGGTAGTGTAGCCGTTATCGAGAAATGTTCCGCCATGCGGAAAACAGTTTAAGTCGATGGGATGAGGGTACGCCATATCGGCCTCGTGCCCTTGGCGCTCAGCAAAAAGCTGGTTTACCGCTTTTACGCCGGTTCCTGTAACCGACTGGTAGGTTGAAACAACAATCCGTTTAATACGATACTTAAGGTGAAGGGGGTTTATGGCTACAACCAGCTGAATGGTTGAACAGTTCGGGTTAGCAATAATTTTATGGTTTGGGGTAAGAACTCCTGCGTTAACCTCGGGAACAACAAGTGGAATTTCGGGGTACATACGCCAGCACGATGAGTTATCGATAACGGTAGTGCCCACCTCGGCAAACTTTGGAGCCCATTCCTTTGATGCGGCTGAACCTGCAGAGAAAATTGCAACGGCAGGTTTTTGCTTAACGGCATCGGCAACGGAGCAAACTTTTACCTCGGCATCCTTAAACTTTACGGTTTTACCAACCGATTTCTCCGATGCTGCAACAATTAACTCATCAACAGGGAAATTGCGTTCCTCCAGAACACGAAGCATAACACTACCTACGAGGCCTGTTGCCCCTACTACTGCCACTCGCATAAATAAATATTTTATAGGTGATTAATTGAATTTTTTCGTAAATTTTGATTGTAAAATTATACAATAGTTTAAATGCGAGTAACGGTCATAACTTTTTTAACACTACTTGCCAGCTTGACTTTTGGGCAGCAAGTGGTAACCTTCAATTTTGAATCGGGTGATTTATCGGAATGGTCTCAGAAACCCGAAAACCGTTGGTCAATTAGCACAAACAGTCCACTCTCAGGGAGCGCCTCGCTAAGGCACAGCTTTGACAATAGCATTGCATACACCGATACCATTTATAGGGCTTTACCGGTGTGGGATATTGAAAAAGGTGATGTTACATGGCGATTTTTGATACGTCACGGTTACGACCCATCGGCATCGAATAGCTGGTGGGTTTACCTGATGGCAAACGATGAAATTGCAAATTCAAATGAATCGGGGTACGCTGTAGGTGTTAACCTAACCGGCAGCGATGACCTATTAAAGCTTTGGCGAATCGATAATGGTTCGGCTCAGGTTATACTAACCTCCACTCTTAACTGGCAAACACAAATTGGCACCGGGAAAGCAGGAGCGATTGAGGTTACCAGAACTTTTGACGGAAATTTTACCCTCCGGGCATCAGTTAGCGGTAACTTCAGCACCTTAACCACCCACGGAACAGTTTATGATTTTAGCTACAAGAACTTTAACATTTTCGGGATTGGTTACCGTTACTCATCGGCACAGGACATGAAGCTCTGGGCCGATGATATTTCGTTCATCTATCAGCCAATTAACCCAAACGACCGTACAACAGCAGTGTTAAACCCATCGCAACAGGTTGTTCCAACCAATATAATATCTACATCAACATTAGAGGAAAATTGCGTGGATGTTTTACGGTTTCGTATTACCGATGCGGGATCTGGCGATGGTTTGCCTACATATGTTAAGCGAATGACAATCAAAAATCCCGACCCTGAAAACGCATCGTGGAGTAGCCTGCTTGGCGGAATAACCCTGAAGAAGGATGGGCAACTTATCCCAACTCAAACCGTGAGCATAACCGACCAACAGGTAACCATTGAGGTGGATAGCTCGCTTGCCACAGTCCCCGACGGCCAGTATACGGAGTTCACATTTGGTGTTTATCTTAAGGATAGCAACATTCCCGATAACCTCAACCTTTTGTTTGAGATAGATAACGAAAACCATGGTTTTCAATCGAGCCTGTGGGGGTCGGGATTTGCTCAAACCTTCCCGGCCAAGGTGCAATCGGGTATTTTCACCATTAGGGTAAACGCCACACAGGCTATGTTCCGCAACATATCGCCTATTGCCATTATTGGCAAACCCTTTGGTCTGGAAGTAGCTGCTACCGATACTAATAGTAATACCGATGCCGATTATGGAGGTCAGATAACCCTGAGCCTTTCAGAGGGCAACGGAAGTCTTAGCTCTGTAAATGGGCTTAGCCGAGTAGCTATACAGGGCATTGCCAAATGGGACAGCCTTTTATACGACAGGTACGGCAGTATCCGAATTATGGCCGCTGGTGAAAACATAAACACGGATATTAGCGATGAAATAGTTATTGGTTACGATACCACCTCGTATGCGGCAGTTCCGGGAAATCAGGTGTCATCGTTCGATATCAGTTCAATGGCTACAAGTCCCTCACAGGCTAATGAGCTAATGCGATTCCGCATTACCGATGCCGGCAGCGATGGCGCACCAACCCACCTCATGAAAATCCGTTTGAACAGGGCAAATACGGTAAATGCGGCAACGCTAAACAAAGCAATTGAGGGCGTTATGGTAAAACTTGGGGACAACTATATCTCATTTTCCAGTGTCGATATAAAAACTTCAACCATCGATATTACATTCCCACCTGGCGCATTAACCATCCCCGATGGGCAAACCATCGAATTGGGTATATGGGTGTACTTGAAGAATAGCGGAATATCCGATAATCAAACCATTCAACTTTATATCGATAAGTTAAATCCGGGTTTTGAGGCCTACGATATAGGAAGCCGATTCGCTACTAAATTCCCAACCAATATTAACTCGGCAATAGCCACAATTAGGGTAAGTGCTACAAAACTAAACTTTACCTCAACTCCCACCCGTGTCGGGGTGAACGAACCATTTACTGTTAAGGTTAAACCCACCGATGCAAACGGGAATGCAGATGTTAACTTCGCAGGTAACGTGGAATTGCTTCTTGGCTCGGGCAGTGGTGAACTTGAGTTGATATCGGAAAATCCAGCGCCAATCATAAATGGCGAAACTCAGCTTGAAGCCAACTATTCCACTCCCGGGATATTCACCCTCATAGCCCGAAACCCAAGCCTTAACGATGCTGTATCGGGTAACATCACCAGTGGCGATGCCGATGGTTTTGCTGCACCTTTAATTCAGCCTACCGATACAGTTATTTTTACCCAAAATAACAGCTACGCTGCAGCAGCACAGGAAATTATTCGCTTTAAACTGAAAGACCCGGGTAGCACCGATGGTCTGCCGCTAAATGTTAGCCGCATTAAGTTACTCGCATTCAATCCAAGCAGTTTACCAGAACTAACCCGTATGGTTCAGGGATTTGTTTTGGATAATGGCACGATAACAATTGCGCCAAAATCGTACACGTTTAGCGGTAATGTTCTACAAATCGATTTCAACGAGGGTGACGTTGTAGTAAACGATACCGATTCGGCCAACTTTTTCCTCAAAGTCTTTTTAAAGGACAGAAACCTGGTGGATGCTTTTCGGTTTCAGTTCTATATTCCATCCAGCAATCACGGCTGGACTGCCTTCGACAATAGCACAGCCTTTAACAGCACCTTCCCCTCCACCATTTATGGCAGACCATGCCGCATTGAGGTACAGGCCGACAGGCTAAAGTTCTTAACCCAGCCCTTTGGGGTTAATCCCAATGAACCCTTTAGCGTTAGCGTAATGGCCTGCGACTCCCGCGGTAACGTTGACCGGGAATTTCAGGCTTATGCGGCCCTTGAAGTTTATAATGGTACGGGCAGCCTTATTGTTAACCCACTCCTACAACCTCTCAACAATGGGATTGCCACATGGAACGGGGTAAAACTCACAGCCACCGGAACATACCGGCTTAAATCGTACTTTGGCTGGTTGGCCGATGCCATATCGGAAAATATCTACTGCGGGTACAACCATACCTGCCCAGTTAGTGAGTACTTTGAGAGTATTCTGCCTGCATGGAGCGGCATTGAAAACTGGACAACCTCGCGAACCGATCCAATAACCGGGGAATACTCACTTGTCCATGCCGGCGACCCTGCGGCAAATCAATCGGTACTGAGTATCCCTATTGAAACGACCCTGCTGGGGAAAGCCTCTGAGTGGAGTATAACCATCAGAAATGGGAGCTGGGATCCATCGTCGGAAAACTACTTTTACCTGGCGTTTGCCTCAACACACGAAAATCCGACGGACACACAGGCTGAGGGTTATGCCGTAGGCATAAACCCATCAAGTGGGAACGATAACATTGCGGTTTGGCAGTTTAAGGAAGGTAAGCGAACCAACATTATTCAGTCAGCTTTTGACTGGAATGAGAATGACCAAGTTAAGATTACTGTTACCCTGTCGCCCAACGGAACCATAAAACTATGGTTTACACCAAAATCAACAGGGCTTAAAATCTTTGGAGGCGAAGCTAAGATTGCAGTACCTCAGTGCAGCTACATGGCATTTGTATTTGCCTACACAGCGAGCCGCGCTGGTCAACTTTGGATTGATGACATGAGCCTTTGTACTACCGATTTTGCACCAGTTATCAGCAGCGCACGGGCTTCAAACCTAAACACAGTAAGAGTAAACTTTTCCAAACCTGTTTCAATTCAATCGGCTCAGAACGTTCAGAACTACAAGCTAAAAACGCTAACAAACCAAAATATCGGCATACAATCCATAAGGATTGACGGTAACCAAATGGTTTCAATAACCACACAAAAATTGCCTTTTGAAAAGTTAAAACTGGAGGTAAGGAATATCGAAGATATGAATGGATACAGCCTCCCCGATAGCATTGAACTTGGTTTCACAGCACAGGGTAACATGGGAAGGTTGATTTTTAACGAGATAATGGCAAACCCTGTACCCTCAAATGGCCTTCCGGAGTACGAATACATTGAACTTTTTAACCCTGGAACCGATACTGTTTTTACCGAGGGCTGGAAACTTACTCTAAACGAAAAAACTGTTACAATGCCCGCCGATACAATTCCACCAAAATCGTATGCGCTGGTTGGCGGAACGACCGCCATGAGTAACTTTAATGTGTACGGTAAAACCATCGCCATTACATCGTTTCCTGCATTGCTCAACGATGGTATGCTACTAAGGCTGTACGATCAGCAAGAGAATCTGATAGGATTTGCTAACTACACAAAGGAATGGTACAACGACTCAATCCGGAACGTCGGTGGTTACTCGCTTGAGTGTATCGACTATTCAAACCTTGCCGAGGGTAAGAACAACTGGCGTGCAAGTATAGCAAGCGAGGGAGGAACTCCCTGTGCACTAAACTCGGTAATGGCAATAAATCCCGATGTCACCCCGCCTCAACTATACTATATTGAAGTCCCCGATGCTAAAACCATTCGTTTATGCTTCAGTGAGTCAATGGATAGCCTAACTGCAACGCTTCACGAAAACTACACAACAGGGCTAGGTATAAATAACATAAACATCGGAGAACTTTATACGCGGGTTACAGTTGAACTAACAGAACCGTTAGAGGCCGAAAAAATTTACGAGATATCCATTTCAGGTTTAACCGATTTTGCAGGGAATGCTATTCCCGACACAGCAATACGGGTAGGACTACCTCAACTTGCCAGTGAGGGCGATATTGTGATAAACGAAATACTATTCAACCCCTATGTTGGCGGAACCGATTTTGTGGAGCTATTCAACCGGTCAAGTAAATGTTTTGACCTATCGCAGATAAAAATTGCCAACCGAAACGAAACCGACCTTTCCCTAAAAGACCCCGATAGTGCATCACCTCTACCCTGGCTTTTTTTCCCGGGCGATTATGCCGTAATTACCACAAATCCTAACCAAGTGACCCAGTTCTACTCCTGCCAAAACCCTTCGTCTTTTATCAAAACTTCCAGATTAGCTGCCTTTAACAACGATAAAGGTTACGTAGTGTTATTAAATTCAGAAAATGAAGTGATTGATGAATTGCGATATACCGAGAAAATGCACAACAAGTTGCTTAACGATTTTAAGGGAGTGTCGCTTGAACGCATAAATCCCAGCATGCCAACCAACCAATCAAGCACATGGCAATCGGCTGCACAGGCAGCCGGATTTGCCACACCAACATACCGTAACTCACAGTACTCTGAGCTAAGCGGAGAAAAAAGCAACTTCAGCTTAACACCTGAAACCTTCTCGCCCGATGGCGATGGCCGCGATGACTACCTCCTCATTAGCTACCAGCTACCTGAACCCGGATATGTTGCAAACATCAGGGTTTTCAATGCAAACGGCATTGAAATCTACAGGCTTGCAAATAATATGACCCTTGGAACCTCGGGGCAACTCCGATGGGATGGAACCGATACCAAAAACCGACGGGTAAATTCAGGGATTTACATTGTTTACTTTGAATACTTCAATCTTTCGGGCGAGGTTAAACGCGAAAAGAAAACCTGCGTGGTTGGATATAGGTAGAATTTTTTGGTTTTACAAAATAATTGGTGCTATTTTGGAAAACAAAAAATGATTGGTTATGGAAGGCTATATTGAACTCCCCAAGTGTACCCTAAGGTACCGGATTAGCGGAAGTGGTCCGGCAGTGGTGCTTTTACATGGTTATCTGGAGAGCCTCACCATTTGGGAGGAGTTAACCATGGAACTCGAACCCGATTACACTGTCCTTGCAGTAGACCTACCGGGTCATGGCAAATCCATTTGCAAGGAGGAGGTGATTGGCATGGATTTCATGGCCGATAGCGTTAGTGCTGTAATGCGGGCGGTGTCAATTAGCAAAGCACATCTAGTTGGACACTCCATGGGCGGATACGCAAGCTTAGCCTTTGCCGAACGATACCCAAACTGGCTCACAGGGCTTTGCCTGCTCCATTCAACCCCCAATGCCGATACTCATGAGAAACGTTCAGCTCGCATGGCCGATATCAAACTTGTAAAAGAAGGTAAAAAGGAGCAAATTGTTGAAAACAACATTCCTCGCCTATTTGCCAACCATAACCAACAGAAACTTATGGGCGAAATAAA
>JAGPEQ010000018.1:12462-36499 GCA_018056955.1 Bacteroidales bacterium
AACGGAACGCCATCGGGGTTTGAGAATATTTGTGAGGATGAGACCGGTAAAACCAAGCCTTACGTTTTACACGCCGAGGCAAATGCAATAACCAAAGTGTCAAAGTCGAGCAATAGCTCTGAGGGAGCCACCCTTTATGTTACATCATCACCCTGTATGGAATGCTCCAAGCTGATTATTCAGGCAGGCATACGCAGAGTGGTTTACTGCGATGAGTATCACAATCTTGATGGAATTGAACTCTTGAAACGTGCAGGCATTGAGGTAGTGAAAATTGAAATTGAAGATATTAATGAATTTTAAACAAGCTGAAATACCATGAGTTACCCAAACTCCAGGAAAGATATTATTTACCCAGTAGTCATTGCCATTGTGCTAGTTATTGGAGTTGCCCTTGGGCTGATTCTAGGCGGAAGAGTTGAGAAACCCAACCTACTCGTTTACCCACGCACCGATAAGCTCAGCAATGTTATTCGTTACATTGCCGATGAGTATGTCGATACTATTTCAACGGAGACTTTAGTTGAGAATACCATACCAGCAGTGCTTAAAAACCTCGACCCTCACTCGGTTTACATACCGGCCAAGGATTTACAATCGGTAAATGAACCACTGGAGGGAGGCTTCGACGGTATTGGTATCCAGTTTAATATGAACAACGATACTGTTGTGGTTATTAACACCATTCCCGGTGGCCCATCGGAAAAATTAGGAATACTGGCCGGCGATAGAATTGTTAAGGTAAACGGGAAGAACATTGCCGGTGTAAAATTCCCCATGGATAGTGTTCCAAAGCTGCTTAAAGGACCTACCGGAACAAGAGTAAAGGTAAGCATTAAGCGAACCGACGTTCCTGATCTTATAGATTTTGATATTGTCAGGGATAAAATACCCATTTACAGCGTTGATGTAGCCTATATGCCCACAAAGGATATTGGTTATATCAAAATCAACACCTTTGCCAAAACCACCTACAAGGAGTTCCTTGAGGCAATGGTAAAGCTAACCGAAAAGGGCATGACCAAGCTTATTCTCGACCTACGCAGTAATAGCGGAGGCTACATGGATGCAGCTATTAACATTGCCAATGAGTTTCTTCCTGCCAACAGGTTGATTGTTTACACCCAGGGGAAAAACCGTCCGCGACAGGAAGCAAAGTCGAACGGAAAAGGATTCTTTCAGGATTTACCCCTCACCATTCTTATCGATGAATTCTCGGCATCGGCAAGTGAAATTCTTGCTGGTGCAATACAGGATAACGACCGTGGAATCATAGTTGGTCGTCGTTCGTTCGGTAAAGGATTGGTGCAGGAGCAGGTTTACTTTTCCGATGGCTCAGCCCTTAGGCTAACCATTGCCCGCTATTACACCCCTTCGGGGCGGAGCATCCAAAAACCATACAAACCTGGCGACGAGGAGTACTTTTACGAAATTGGCAACCGTTACCTGCATGGAGAGTTTCAGAATGCCGATAGCATTCAGTTTGCCGATTCGCTCAAGTATTACACCGTTGGCGGCAGAACGGTTTACGGCGGAGGGGGAATCATGCCCGATTTCTTTGTTCCGCTCGATACTGTTGGAATCACCCCCTACTATCAACAGGTTTCGCGCCGAAACCTTATTTACCGCTACGCCTTTAAGTTTGCCGATGAGCACAGGAAGCAAACCCGTGCACTGAAGAGTTTCGACGAGGTTGACCGTTACCTCAAAAAGTTTAATATTATGGCCGATTTTGTTGCCTTTGCTAAACAAAATGGGGTTGATCCTGATTCCAATGATTTAGCCAAATCAAGGCTGATTATTGAAACCCAGCTAAAGGCAACCATTGCCCGAAATATCATCGACAACGAGGGCTTTTACCCCTACATTCGATATATTGACGAAACCCTGATTAAAGCCATTGACCTATGCGAGAAAGGTAACTGCATTTTGCCCTTAAATAGGAATTAGTTGATGGTTGTTCGTAAGAATATTATCATGATAAGCGCTAGCGAAACAATACTCTGTCATGCTGAGCTTGCCGAAGCATCTTTTTGCTCATTTTTCACTTTTAGCTTTGACTGAGATCCTTCGCTAACGCTCAGGATGACAAGTGGAGGTTGTTTTTTGATAGTGAATCCTTTGGAACACAGATAACGCAGATTTTGCTGAATTACACTGAGAAACACCGTGTAACTTTGTGTAACACTGTGATACTGGTATAGTTGATAGTTGATGGTTTTAGCAAGTAAAAAGGATTCTTAAGAGAATAATATTTATATTCCCTAATTCAGGAATTATTATATCGATTTAAGTTAGCTGAATAAAAAAAAATTATTTTGGTACCACAACTAGGGGTATACTTTTTAAATGGAAATAGACACCAATCAAACAGAAGAGATTATAGAGGTTGGCAAGGCTAACAGGCTTGCCCTTTTAATGCTCTTCCCAATTGCAGCAATTACAATCATACCCTTTGTGATTATTTATGGTTTTGGGCCACTTGCCAACGGTGTGATTTTTTTGAAAAATCACCAGCTGCAAATTTTGGTTGCATTCGTTCTGCTTATATTCGTCCACGAGGGATTACATGGTGTAACGTGGGCTTTTTTTGCAAAAAACGGATTCAAGTCGATACATTTTGGGATTAAGTGGTCATACCTTACCCCCTACTGCCATTGCAACGAACCAATGAAACGCAAACACTACATGCTAGGAGGTATAATGCCAGGGCTTATTACCGGCGTAATCCCAATAATAATCGCCATGGTAACAGCTAACGGCTGGTTATTAATTTCAGGTATTTTCCTTACCGCAGCAGCCGGCGGCGATATCCTAGTTCTGATACGGGTGCTAAAATATCCTTCAAACCTCATATTTATGGATCATCCTAAGGAGATTGGGTTTATAGTATTTAAAAGCTGAAACAGATTAAACAATTACCCATCGTCCCATTTTAGTTTTGGGGTAATGTATTTAACTATTGCCTACATTCACCCTCCGCAACAGGAATGGTTTTGATTTCATTACGTGAGACTCACCGTAAACTTTTTCTGCTAACTTTGTGCATAATTAAAAAAATCACAACTATGTACGGAAAAATCAAAAACGATTTACAGCAACAGCTTGAGAATATCAAGGCCGAAGGGCTTTACAAAACTGAACGCATTATCACTACCCCGCAAGGAGTTGAAATAGTTGCCAACGGCAAAAAGGTTTTAAACTTCTGCGCCAATAACTACCTTGGCCTCTCGTCGCATCCTGCAGTTATTGAGGCAGGCAAAAAGGCTATTGATGAGTGGGGCTTTGGCATGTCGTCGGTGCGCTTTATTTGCGGAACGCAGGACCTACACAAGCAGCTTGAGCGTAAGCTAAGCGAGTTTCTTGGGACCGAGGATACAATTCTTTACTCATCGGCATTCGATGCAAACGGTGGTATTTTTGAGCCCATACTAGGCGAGGAGGACGCAATTATTTCCGACGAACTTAACCATGCATCAATCATTGATGGTGTTAGGCTTTGCAAAGCTCAGCGATTCCGCTACAAAAATAACGATATGGCCGACCTGGAGGCCAAACTTCAAGAGGCCGCCAACTGCCGTTACAAAATGATTGTTACCGATGGTGTATTCTCAATGGATGGGATTATTGCTCAGGTTGACAAGATATGCGACCTAGCAGATAAGTACGACGCCATGGTAATGGTGGACGATTCACATGCTACAGGTTTTGTGGGCAAAACCGGTCGTGGTACTGCTGAGTACTGCAATGCACTGGGCAGGGTCGATGTTATTTCAACCACGTTTGGAAAAGCACTTGGAGGTGCATCGGGTGGTTGCATCTCTGGTCGTAAGGAGATTATCGACATGCTCCGTCAGCGTTCGCGTCCCTATCTTTTTTCAAACTCGCTCATGCCTTCCATTGCCGGAGCAACACTTAAAGTTCTTAACATGCTTACCGAAACTACCGAACTACGCGATAGGCTTTGGGAAAACACTCAGCTATTCCGTAAAGGAATGACCGAAGCCGGTTTCCGTATAGTTGAGGGTGTTCACCCCATTACCCCAATAATGTTTGGCCACCTACCCAACGATGCTAAGCTATCGCAGGACTTTGCTGCAGCCTTGCTTGAAGAGGGTATTTATGTGATTGGTTTCTATTACCCCGTTGTACCTAAAGGTAAAGCCCGCATAAGGGTTCAGATAAGTGCAGCTCACACCCGCGAACATATCCAGTTTGCCATTGAAAAGTTCACAAAGGTGGGCAAGAAATTGGGTGTGATTTAAAGAAATCATCCTATCAGAAAGATTGATGCCTTTATCAACCTGTCAATCTCATAGATAAAAATTGAAGGGAGTCTTTTTTTGACTCCCTTTTCTTATCTAAAACAACCCATGTATTTGCGCATCGATCTTATTGATAATAAACCTGAGGTCTTCGGGTCTTTCGGGAAAATTCAGATTGTCAACATCAATTATTAGCAGCTTGCCTAACTTGTAGCCTTCAATCCATGCCTCGTAGCGTTCATTTAGGCGCTGGAGGTAATCGAGGCGGATATTTTTTTCGTAATCGCGTCCGCGTTTCTGGATTTGCCTTACCAGCGTTGGCACTGTGGCACGAAGGTAAATTAGCAAATCGGGCGGTTTAACAAGCGAGGTCATAAGGTTGAACAGGGAAAGGTAGTTGTTAAAATCGCGGGTGCTCATCAATCCCATGTCGTGGAGGTTTGGAGCAAAAATATGGGCATCCTCGTAAATGGTTCTATCCTGAATAACATCGTGACCGCTTCGGTGAATCTCCACTATTTGACTAAACCTGCTGTTTAGGAAGTAAATCTGGAGGTTGAAGCTCCAGCGCTGCATATCCTCGTAAAAGTCGTTAAGGTATGGGTTTTCATCAACATCCTCGTACTGGGGTTTCCACTTGTAGTGCTTGGCCAGTAAACCCGTAAGGGTTGTTTTGCCAGAACCAATATTACCCGCAATGGCTATATGCATAACTTAAAATAATTACTTAAGGTTGGTAATTCACGTTTTCGTTTCTAAAGATACAAATTGGATTTTAATCGGCAAGGTAAAACAGCTTGTAGATTGATGAATGTGTCAAAAATGTAAATAAATCCTATCTATTTTGATGACTACTTACTTTTTAGCTGGTTATGAATGGCAAGCAGCTCATCGATATACTCGCGAGTATTCGAAAGCCGAGGAACTTTATTCTGCCCACCCAATTTACCGCGCTGGCGCATCCACTCAAAGAATGTCCCCTGAACAGCCTGCGTAACCACTGGAAAATCGAGCGTTACATTTTTGGCGCGTTTTGCCTCATAGTCGGAATTGACCTCACAAAGCGTTGAGTCAAGAACTCGAGCAAACTCCTCGATGCTGCTTGGCTGTTTTACAAACTCAATGAACCATTCATGGCATCCCTTACGGTCAGTTCCCATGTAAACGGGAGCAGCGGTGTACTCAGCAACCAATGCTCCGGTAGCCTTACAGGCTTTTTCAAGTGCACGCTCAGCGTTTTCAACAATAACCTCTTCGCCAAAAACATTGATGAAGTGACGGGTTCTGCCTGTAATCCTGATTTTATGAGGGTGTTTTGAGGTAAAGGTAACCGTATCGCCAATTAGGTAACGCCAAAGGCCAGAATTGGTGGTAATGACCATGGCATAATTCCTTCCAACCTCAACATCGGCAATGGTAAGGGCTGTAGGATTAGGCTTGGTAAGCTCATCGAGAGGAACAAACTCATAAAAAATACCGTAGTCGAGCATAAGCAACATGCTATCCGACGCAGGGTCGTCCTGAATGGCAAAGAAACCCTCGCTGGCATTATATGTTTCCATGTAGTGCATGTTAGGCGATGGGATAACTTTTTGAAACTGCTCCCTGTATGGGGCAAAACTTACTCCGCCATGCATGAAAAGTTCAAGATTTGGCCATATCTCAAGCAAGTTACTTTTGCCTGTGTAGTTCAACAGGTGCTTAATCATTACCAGATTCCATGAAGGGACACCTGCCAGGCTGGTAACATTCTCGTTAAGGGTCTCGTGAGTGAGCTTCTCCAGTTTCTCTTCCCAATCGGGTATTAATGCCACTTTTTGGCTTGGGGTTCTGATAAACTCAGCCCACCAGGGTTGATTTTCAATCAGAATAGCCGATAAATCGCCGTAAAAGGAATTCATATTAAAGTTATCAACCTGGTGGCTACCACCTAGGGTAAGTCCTTTGCCGCTTAAAAGGTTATTGTCCGGATAAAGGTTCATGTAAATGGCAAGCACATCGCGAGCCCCCCTGAAATGGCAATCCTCCAACGCCTCGTTGCTAACTGGAATAAACTTACTCTTGCTCTGGGTAGTTCCCGATGACTTGGCAAACCACTTAATATCGGTTGGCCAAAGCAACTTTTCCTCGCCCTGCCTCAACCGTTCAATGTATGGCTTAATGGTTTCGTAGTCAACAAGGGGTACTCGCTTCTGAAATTCTTCAATGGTTCTGATGCCATCAAAGCCATATCGTGCTCCGTATTCCGTTTTTGAGCCTTGTTTTAAAAGCTCAAAAAGCACATCGCGTTGCACCTCAAAAGGGTATTTCCGGAAAAGATCGATGCTGTATAAGCGCTTAGTGTTTACCCAGTTCAGGATAGAGTTGAGTAAAGGCATAATCAAAAAATTATCAACTCAAAACTAAGTCATTTTGCCCAAAAATCAAAAGGGCTAAAGCTTGAAGGTAATACCCACGCCAAAAATCTCCTTAAACTGAACACGTGGCCCACTGCTATCAATTACACCATCGCCGTTGTTATCCTTACTAATCTTAACCTTGTCATCGTAGATTAGCTGGGTTGCCAGGTTAACATTGATGTACTTGTTAACCTTCATAATTACAAGCGTTTCCCAGTTAACCACAATGTTTTGTGGGTTATCAAGGTAGTTGGAGAATAGGTCGAGCTTAGTTGTAAAGGTGAGGTTTTTGAGCCATTCGGCGTTAAAGTCATTCTTGGTGTAAACCACTCTCACGTAACCGCCAATTTCCTCTCTGAGTGTTTCCCCTTTTTTTACGCCAAATGCTCCTGCATTCGATAGCATGGTGTCCGTAACAAAGGTTAGCTTTCCGGTTAACGGTGCTGCAAAAACACTCAGGTGGGTGTTCGGTTTATAATCCATACCCAATGCCCCAACCAGGTATGCCGGAGCAAAAAAGTTCGAAATTTTCAGACGGGTACTATCGGTTGGGTATTTATAACCGGTAGTGAATTGGGTTTTAATGTTCAGCAAAACAGCATAGTAAAAGTTTTTGAAGGCCTCACGTCCAAATTTCGACATTAAGTCAATTTTATCGTCGGTTTTTTTGGTGTACTTAACTCCCTCCTGGCTCAGAAATCCGTAGCCCAAGTCAATAGTGTTATCCCAAGCAGTTTTGGGACTTTTATAGCTAACAAACCCTGTAAAAACGGTATTTAGTGCAAATGAGCTTTGTCCGCCGGCCGCCCAATTGGTTAACGAAGTCTGGTTGGCATTAATTCCCACGGCCAGCCCTCTCTTCCATCCGGAAAGCGAATCGGTTTTAATCTCTTTAAGCTGATTTTCAGCGTCGGTTACCTGAGCGTTTACAGTTATAGTAAGTATCGATAACAAAATAGTGGTAAGTAATTTAGTCATGGCTGCATGAATTATTCATTAATTTACGCTAAAATACTAATTATTATTATGGGAAAATATTCATTTCAAAGCTGTAACTTTGCGGGCTAATTTTTTGGGGATGAAGGGTATCAGAAACATTGCAATTATTGCGCATGTGGATCATGGGAAAACCACGCTGGTGGATAAAATGATCATTCAGGGTAAACTTTTTAAAGATCATGAGAACCCGGGCGAACTGATTTTGGATAGCAACGACCTGGAGCGTGAGCGTGGTATAACCATTCTGGCCAAAAACGTATCGGTAAACTACAAGGGTTACAAAATCAACATAATTGACACCCCCGGCCACAGCGATTTTGGAGGCGAGGTTGAACGCGTTCTAAACATGGCCGATGGTGTGCTGCTTCTGGTTGATGCCTTTGAGGGGACTATGCCCCAAACCCGTTTTGTTCTTCAAAAAGCTTTAGCCATAGGCTTAAAACCAATTCTGGTGATTAACAAGGTTGATAAGCCAAACTGTCGCCCTGAGGAGGTTCAGGAGCAAGTTTACGAACTAATGTTCAGCCTCGATGCCTCAGAGGAACAGCTCGAGTTCCCTACCATATACGGAAGCGCCAAACAGGGATGGATGAGCAACGACTGGCGGAAGCCATCAAACGATATAACCCCTCTGCTTGATTGTATTATTGACTATGTGCCAGCTCCAAAACAGCTAAAAGGCACGCCCCAACTTCTTATTACATCGCTTGACTACTCAAACTATGTTGGCCGGATTGCCATAGGCAAGCTGCACAGGGGAACCCTAAGGGCAGGCCAAAACGTATCGTTGGCAAAGCGAAACGGACAAGTAATGCGTACAAAGATCAAGGAACTACTCGTTTTTGAAGGTCTTGAACGCAAAAAGGTTGACGAGGTAAGCTCAGGAGATATCTGTGCCCTTGTTGGCATTGAAGGGTTTGACATTGGCGATACCATAGCCGATTACGAAAACCCCGAGCCACTTCCTACCATTGCCGTGGATGAGCCTACCATGAGCATGCTCTTCACCATTAATAACTCTCCGTTCTTTGGTCGCGATGGGAAATACGTTACCTCGCGTCACCTAAAGGATAGGCTAATGCAGGAGCTAGAAAAAAACCTAGCCCTTCGGGTTGAAGAAACCGATTCGGCCGATGCCTTTACCGTTTACGGTCGTGGAGTACTCCACCTTTCCGTGCTTATTGAAACCATGCGTCGCGAAGGGTATGAGCTTCAGGTTGGTCAGCCCAAGGTAATTATTAAGGAGATAGATGGAGTAAAGTACGAACCCATTGAGTACCTAACCATTGATGTTCCTGAGGATGTATCGGGAAAGGCTATTGAGCAGGTTACCCGCCGTAAGGGTACACTAATCTCAATGGATCGCCGCCACGACCGTGTTCATCTTGAGTTCGAGATACCCTCGCGCGGTATTATTGGGCTCCGTAACATCATTCTAACGGCTACTGCCGGCGAAGCCATCATGGCGCACCGCTTTAAGGCATTTGAGCCCTACCGGGGCGAGATTGAAACCCGCACCAATGGTTCACTAATTGCCATGGAGAGCGGTACCGCTTATGCTTACGCCCTGGGCAAGCTACAGGACAGGGGTAGGTTCTTTATCGATGAGCATGAGGAGGTTTACACAGGTCAAGTGGTTGGCGAGAATAACCGTTCAGGCGATATTGTTGTTAACGTTACAAAGTCCAAAAAACTTACCAACATGCGCGCCTCAGGTTCCGACGAAAAGATTTTCCTTGCTCCCCCCATCAAGTTTAGCCTTGAGGAAGCACTTGAGTACATCCAGGAGGACGAATACGTTGAGATCACCCCTAAAGCCATACGCCTACGAAAAATATACCTCGACGAAAACGAGCGTAAACGTAGGGCTAAAGCATAGCGGAACGGTACTTTTTTGATGAATATTTTTAACTTTTTTTGGGTTGAATTGATTTTTTATAACTTTGCACGTTGATTTTGTGAGAAAGTGGCAAGCATTTTAGGCGCATATTCAATTAGCTACAAGGGACTTAAGCTTGGCAAACACTCGTTTGATTTTGAAATAAACAACGATTTTTTTGCTGAGTTCCCTGAGGGTGAGGTTAAGGAAGGCACGCTCACAGCAAAAGTTATGATGAACAAGCAGAATAACCTGCTTGAATTTGACATAGTGATAAAAGGAAAGGTAAAGGTTACCTGCGATAGGTGCTTGGAACAATTCTTCCTGCCAATTGAGTACAAGGGTTTTCTTGTGGCAAAAATTGGAAACGAGGAGGTTGAGGATCAAGCCGATATAATCTTCCTAACCGAGGATGACCATGAGGTAAACCTTGCCCAGTACCTGTACGAGAGCATTCACCTGAGTCTACCGCTAAAGCGGTACCATGGGTTAAAAGGATCCAGTATTGAGGATTGCGACCAGGAAATGCTAAAGTACATCAAGTTTGAAGACGATGACCAGGTTGAGGTTGACCCTCGCTGGCAGGCTTTAAAGGATTTGTTGAACAATAATAACTAAGTTGGACTATATAATTTGTTGAAAAATGGCACATCCGAAATCACGAATCTCTAAACAGAGAAGGAACAAGCGTAGAACTCACTACAAGGCCGAAGCTCCAACCCTTTCAACATGTTCAAACTGCGGAGCAGCAGTTGAATATCACAGGGTTTGCCCTGAGTGCGGCTATTACCGTGGTAAGTTAGCAATCGAGAAGGCAGTTAACGCCTAAAAATGAATTTCATAAACCCCTGCATTGATGATTAGAATTGGCGTTGATGCAATGGGCGGCGATTT
The DNA here is from genome assembly GCA_018056955.1 of Bacteroidales bacterium. Lineage (GTDB taxonomy): Bacteria > Bacteroidota > Bacteroidia > Bacteroidales > Tenuifilaceae > Tenuifilum > Tenuifilum osseticum. The sequence continues at coordinate 22,899 of JAGPEQ010000018.1, forward strand.
TGCACCCGATGCTGCTGTGTCGGGTGCAGTTTTAGCCCTCAAGCATCTTAATGCCGATGAGCGCATTGTGCTTTTCGGTGACCAGCAAAGGATTCTTGAAATCCTTGCCCGTGAAAATGCAAATCCTACCGATTTTGATATAGTTCACACCTCTGAGGTGATTGAAATGGGCGATCACCCATCGAAAGCGTTTGCCAAGAAAACCGATTCCAGTATAGTTAAAGGCTTTATGGCTTTGGCTGCTGGCAAAATTGATGGTTTTGCCAGTGCTGGCAGCACTGGAGCCATGATGGTTGGCGCTTTCATGGTGATAAAGCAAATACCCGGTGTTATACGTCCCGGAATAGCCGGTTTTATCCCTGTTTCCGAAAGTAAGCTTAATGTTATTCTCGATGTGGGTTTAAACCCCGATTGCCGTCCCGACGTACTTTACCAGTATGGTAAACTGGGTTCAATTTACGCCCAGCAAGTGCTTGGCATTGATAACCCAAGGGTTGCCCTACTGAATATTGGCGAGGAGGAGGAGAAAGGCAACCTGGTAACCAAAAGCGCCTTTGAGATGATGAAGGACTCAACCGATTATACCTTTGTTGGAAACGTTGAGGGCCATCACCTATTCCACGATAAAAAGGCCGATGTGGTAGTTTGCGATGGGTTTGTGGGTAACGTAGTACTCAAGGAGGCTGAGGCGTTCTACCACCTGCTTAAGAAATTTAGCCCTGAAAATAAGTTCATTGAGCGTTTTAACTCCGAGAACTACGGTGGCACGCCAGTTCTTGGGGTTAATAAACCCGTTATAATTGCCCATGGAGCATCGAGCCCCGTGGCTATAATGAATATGATTAAACAAACCCGCGAGGTTATAGTATCGGACCTTTGCGAAAAAATTAAACAAGCATTTATGTAGCTATGGGAAAAATTACTGCCGCAATTACTGGCGTTGGAGGATATGTGCCAGAGTACATCCTCACCAACGAGGAGTTAAGTAGAATGGTCGATACCACCGATGAGTGGATAATGACCCGTATTGGTATTAAGGAGCGCCGAATACTAAAGGGCGAAGGGCTTGGAACTTCCGATATGGCAGTTCATGCCGTTAACGAGCTGCTCCGTAAAACCAACACCCACCCCGATGAGGTGGACATGTTAATTTGCGGCGTAGTTACCCCCGACATGCAGTTCCCGGCTACCGCTAACATTATAAGCGATAAGTGCGGGATTAAGAATGCTTTTGGTTACGATATGAATGCAGGCTGTTCAAGTTTCCTGTATGCTTTGGTTACAGCATCAAAGTTTGTGGAGTCGGGTTCACATAAAAAGGTTGTGGTGGTTGGCGCCGACAAGATGTCGTCCATAACCGATTACACTGACCGCACCACCTGTCCCATTTTTGGCGACGGAGCAGCAGCTGTGCTCCTAGAACCTAACCATGATGGCTTTGGCGTAATAGACGCCAAGATGCAGGTTGATGGCTCAGGACGCAAACACCTTCACCAGGTGGCCGGTGGTTCATGCTACCCTGCTTCGTTCGAAACTGTAGCCAAGCGCCAGCACTTCATTTACCAGGAAGGCCAACCCGTGTTCAAAGCTGCTGTTTCAAACATGGCCGATGTGTCGGTTGAGATGATGGAGCGCAACAATATCAAGCCTGAGGATTTGGCTTGGCTTGTTCCACACCAGGCAAACATGCGAATAATTGAAGCAACTGCAAATCGCATGGGAATTGACAAGGATAAGGTGATGATTAACATACAGCGCTACGGCAATACAACCAGTGCCACAATCCCTCTATGCCTTTGGGAATGGGAATCGAAACTTCGCAAGGGCGATAATATAATTATTGCAACCTTTGGAGCAGGTTTTACCTGGGGTGCAGCCTATGTAAAGTGGGCGTACGATGGTGATAAAATTGCAAAGTAAAATATTGTTTTCAACAAAAAAGCCGGGTTTAGCCCGGCTTTTTTATTATTTGGTGTTAGAGTCTAACATTACTGATGCAGTATTTCCTGAAGTTTTCGGGTTTTATCAATTACATCTTCTGTTAAGCGATGAACCGAAGTGGTAGCGCCTGATATTGCATCAATTTCTTTGCCTACTGTCAGCGTATTTTTTCCGTTGTAGCCAACAAATTGATTTAACCAACTCTTTAGGGTGATTTCCTGGCCGTGAGTGGCCTCAAAGCTATAAATCTGAAGTGAGAGAATTTTACCCGACCTGTCGAAAAGGATAAAGTAATCAAAGTACTCAGACCCATTGGCATTAACATTATCATCGGAAGCCTTGCAACCTTCGGTTCTGCATGTAAATACCCTTCCTACATAGGAAAATGAAACCGGGTTAGCATTGGTATAAGTGAAGAATTTACCTGTTTTATAGGCCATAATCTCCTTGGCAATGGGCGTTTGACTCCCGCTTATTCTCTTAACCTCCCTGCTAATCTGTTTGGGTTCAAAGTTGATTTCAGATCCAACCTGCAAGCTTAATAAAACCCAAAAAATTGCCATCAACAGTTTCATACAGCAAGATTAAAAATTCACTCCTATACCCGCATTAAATGTCTTGCTAAAGGAGTTTTCGGCTTTGGATTTATAAAACTGTAAATCTGCCTTAAGTACTACTCCTTTTTCTAAAGCGTAGGTCAAGCCTGTGGTGATGATAGTATTACTATAACTTTTATTTGTTACAACTGGTGCCTCAACTGAATGGTGAGTGTTGTAAGCCTCATAACGAATAAAGGGCATTAAGCTTTTCTTAGTGTCAGCCAACGTTTGAAATATGTCATACCCAACCTCAACGTAATAACCGAGCATAGCACTTCCTAAATCGTTAAGCTTGGTACCAGTCCTGGTAAATACATTATACTCATTGGTATTAGAAAGTGAAATGTAGTAAAGTTGGCCAGTAAGCTTAACGCCTTTGAAATTGTAACGAGTATCTAAACCAACCATTGATATTCCAACAACCGATGAGTCGGCCCTTTGGATTTTTGCGAGGCTATCCTTACTGAGGTTCGAGTAAAGTTTGCTATTCGATTTTCCAAAATAGCCCGATAATCCAACATTAAGATTTTTAACCCCATAAAACTCCAGTTTACCTGTAAATGCAGGTTGGTTCATGTAAGCCTTTGAGGCTTTTTGACGGCCCTCCCTAAGTCCCTTACTACCGGAAAACATAGCATTGGTTCCATCGTAACCATTTAATCCGTTTACTACATAGAGCTGATACCTGGTTTTGGCCTGAGAAACATTTCCTTGGAAGCCTAGCCCTACCTCGCGCTAGGTTGTGGGCGCAATTTTGTTGTCGATAATCGGACGTTCAACACCATTGAAAGCGGTTGGTTCATGGTACTCATTAATAATACCCATTGGCACAAGCAGTACTCCAGCTCTAAAGTTTGCATACCTGTTTAACCTGTATTGAATAAACATTTGCTCAACCCAAACCTCCCTGGCATACTCAATTTCAACCTCGGTTACAAACTGCGTTTTACTGGAAAAATTGTAACCAAAGAACAGCACCATACGATGAGCATCGAGCGTACCTAGGGTGTGGGTGTTGCTCTTTAACGGTTGATTGTAGTGAACCTCACCATATCCCCCAATTTGAAGCCCTGGTTTACTGTTCATTAGTGTTTGAGCAGTATTTTGCTGCTGATTGGGAATGGTGTCGGTTTGGGCCTTAAGACCAAACGAAATCACAAGTAAACCAAATACATACAAAACTCTTTTCATAACGGCATTATTGTTAATTGTTTTCGCCGCAAATTTATTTAGACTAATTCTATTTTATGCAAAAATAGTATTGATGTTTATCAATCAACTCTATTTAGAATTGTGACTCCAATAACATCCTGAACTTGTTAAAGAGCAATATTCTAAGTGTGGAGAGTGGTGGTGTTTGTTTTTTAAGGTTAAAGGATAAAAATTTAAAATTTCAGATTTCAGATTTCAGATTTCAGATTCATGATGGAAGGTGGTTTCTTAAGCCATCAACCATCAACAAACAACTATCAACTAAATTGGTATCACAGGGTTACACAGTGCAACACGTTGTTACACAGAGTGGCAATCACGAACAACGATACACGAACAACGAACGCCGTTTCCAGCCCAGTAGGGGCAAATCAGCTAAGCTCAGGGTTTTAACCCTGGTTATTGTGGTTTTCAAATTATTAGGCGATGCACGCAATACATGAGGGAAAGGTCATTGGTACATAAACATTTAGTCCTTACGGGTCTGAAGCGTTTTTCGTGAAATTATTGTCATGTTGAACTAAGCCGAAAATCTCATGGGAAGGATTAGAGATCCTTCGCTGTACTCAGGATGACAAATGAAGTCATTCTTGTAAGTTGTTCGTTGTTCATTGGATAGGACCTCACCCCAGCCCTTTTCCCTGAGAGGGAATGGAGCGGAAAAAGCAAGCAGAGGCATAAAAGCCTGACCCGGAAATGGGTCGGGGGTGGAACGTGGCGGTGGGCTTAGTAAGCGATACCACATGAGTCACGCCGAAGGCGTGGCGAATTGTATCGCGTTGCAGTTCCACCCACGGGGCACCCATCGGGTCGGGCTTTTCAGCCTTGATTTTCTTTGGTTCTTTCTTGTATCAAGACAAGAAAGAACATGTAAACCACTCTTTGCCATGCTTTTCTGTTGCGATGCAACGTTTCAGTGTTGCTCTTTGGAAAAATTATTGCGTGCATCGCTATTCTAGTGGGTTGGCATTTTGGTTACAAACATTACGCCCCTACGGGGCTGTTCAAGGGATACATGAAGGAGATTTCTCGACTAGCTCGGAATGACAACACCATTGGCTCCCTCACTCACTTTATCATGTTGAGCGCAAGCAAAACATCTCATGGGGTCGATTAGAAATCCTTCGCTGCACGCTGGATGACAGGTATGTATATTTTATTAACTAAACGACATTGATATAACATTATAAATTTCCCTGGCTAAAAGTCATTGATTCCGGTTTTGGTTTGGAAATTATGCTTAATTTAAGAATTAAAGGGGTAAAGCATTGGCTATTACCCCTTAAATGAACGATGAAATAAAAAATCTATTTTTGCCTAAAAATACCAAGTACCCCAATTATACTTCCAGCGTCAGAGGTTAATGGGTATAAGCTTACAGAGCCTTTCATCTCCTGACCGTTGGCAAAGGTGAGTGAAATCTTGCGGTCAACTACCGGGCTTTTCTTGCGAGCAACATCCTCGGTTAAATCCCAAAGTTTACGGGCAGTATCCTCAGGCAAGAGGTCAAACTCGTTTAAACCAATTGCCTCCTCAACGGATGATAGGCCAAGTAGCGAAACTAATGAATTGCTAATCCGGCGGTAGCGACCGTCGGCATCCTTCTGGAAGATGAGGTCGCTTGAATTCAGGAGTAAGCTTTCAAGAATAGTTTTATCCTCGCGAAGTTGGGCTTGGATTGTTTCCTGCTCGTGACGCTTGCGCTCCATCTCCTCCTGGGTAGCATGTAACTCTTCCATGTTCTGGCGCATCTCCTCTTCCTGCGCCCGCATTTCCTCAGCTTGTTGTTGGGTTTGGGTTAAGAGTTGAGCCGTACGCATATTTATTTTAACGCTTGCAAGGGTTGCGGCAATGCTAGCAGCTAGCTTCTCAATAAAATCAATCTGATATTTCTGGTATGGTGTGAAAGTGGCTAGCTCAACTACTCCCTGAACAATATCGTTTGCTATAAGGGGTACTATAAGCAAGCAACGCGGATTTTCCTCGCCCAGCCCTGAAGTTATTTTGATATAGTCGCGCGGCACATCAACCATTAAAATGGTTTTCTTCTCAACGTAGCATCGTCCAACGAGCCCCTCGTTCGGCAGCACTGTTTTTTCCATCAGCTTACGACGGTTATATGCGTAGCATGCAGTCATCTCAAGAACTATATTGTTGGGGTCGTTCTCGTTAACAATAAACATCCCCCCCTGAATTGAACCGGTGTAACTTACCAGATTCTTTATTATCAGGTAGGACAGTTCGGTGATATTGTCGTTATGCTGGCGGAGTACTTCACCGAAAAGCGCCATCCCTTGTGTAGCCCATATCTGTTGCTGCTCTTCTTCCTTGCGTTTTTCCTCCTGCTCGCGGGCTTTAATTAAGCTCCGCTGCATCTCGGTTAATGCTTTTCCTAGCTTGTCCTTCTCACTGAGCAACTTGAACTCGGTATCGAGTTTTCCCTCACCAATCTCGCGGGCAAATTGCTCAGTATAGTTTAATCCGTCAATTAGCTTGTTAGCCGAACGCGACATCTCCTCAAGCTCATCGCCAGTATGCAGGTATATTTTTTTATTCACATCAATATCGCCTTGGGCTATACTGTTAAGTAACTCAGTAGTACGCTTTATAGGTTTTGAAATTCGAGCTGAGATATACCAAATGGCAAAAGCTTGTAGGATAATGCCGAGAATAAAAACAAGAATTGTGGAGAACACTGACCGGCGAGCGTCTTTAACGATTTCCGACATGGGAATGGAAAGTATAAGCCCCCATGAGTTGGGCGATTCACCCGGCTGCAATATGCTAAGTATGTTGAGGTACTCCATTCCGGAATTGTAGGAGAAAAAGAAATGGTTTTGCTTATCCTTTACCTTTTGGGTAAGCGCAAACTTCGACTCAAGTTCAGGGTAAATATTAGCAAAGTATTCCTTTGCGTTTTCAGGGTTTGAATCGGCAATTATACGACCATCTCCAGCAATCAGGCTAACATTTGTGCCCGGATAGGGTTTTATTTTTTCAATATCGGTTTGGAACTTCTCCAGCGAGATATCAACGCCGCCAAGGCCAGCAAATTTACCTTTTACCCTTACCGGTACACTAAGGCTGGTTGCCAGCACTTCTTTACCACCATACTCAAAGGTGTATGGGTCGAGCAACATCTCACAGTTGCTGGTTTTTGATGCGTAGTAGTTGCTGGTTACAATATCACCTGTAATATTTTTATGCTCAATATCAATGCCTACCTGTCCGTTGCTAAGGTACGCTGTTACTGAGCGTCGGCCGTAATCTTTTGTATAACCTGGACGGAACGCAGAGTATTCAATTGAATACCATACCGTAAGGTATCGGGGATTGTTTGAAACCTGATTTCGCAGAATATTGAAAAAGATGGAATCGAGGGTAACAGTATCGAATTTGGGGTAGATGTAAAGGGCATGAGCCAGGGCTCTTGAAAAACCCATATCCAAATCGAGTTCCGATTTTAATCGGAAAGCCGATTTCTGGGCTTCGGCCTGTGCAATCTTAATGGCATTATCGCGAGCAATACTGTTCACCCTTATGCTAATGAATGAGCCTATTACAATCATTATTGCTGCCGAGGTGGTTAAAACCCAAAGCAAAAGCTTGGCACCTATTCGCATCTTTATTTTGTCGGCACTAATGTTCAATTTTCCAATTCTCATGTTGCCTAGTATGTTTTACGATTACAATTTTAATGGTAAAACCGCACAATCGTTTGCAATGGTTAAAAATACGAAAATGTTTTAGCACTATACAATTTTTTCAAAATTTCGTAATAGTTCATCAGTAAAAATTAGCCCATCAAATTTTTTTTGGTAAATTGCTCCTTGTAGAACAGGACAGCACTATGAGAATACTGAATATTAAAAAGTGCATCACTTTTTTGGTGTTTTTGGCAGTTAGTATTTTTGCGGGTTTACATGCACAGGAAATCGATAGCCTTTTAAGTCTATCAGAGCATTACCGGACAGTTAACCCCGATTCGGCCGTTAGCGTTGCTAGGCAAGCTTTGGCAAAGGTCGATGCAGTAAATCAACCCGATATTGCGGCCCGGGTTTACTTTAGTTTAGGGTATGCCTACTACAATCGCAACGACTTTGAGCTTGCTCTTGAACATTTCAATAAATCGTTGATGCTTGCTGAGCAATCGGATAATGTTCAGCTTAAAGCGTTACTACACAACCGTATTGGTAACGTTTATCAGCTAAAAAGTTACTACAGCCAAGCCATTGATGAGTATAAAAAAGCGCTGGACTACAACTACAAGATAGGAAGCAAGGTAGAAATTGCCCGCACATTGGTTAACATTGGAACGGTGTTTGCAATTACGGGTAATTTCTCAATTGCCTTGCAGTACATGCTCGATGCCCTTGAAATTTTTGAGCAATCGGGCGAAACTGAGGGTATGGCCTGGACATCGTTAAGCATTTCGCGCCTTTTTAGCCGATTGGAGATTAACGAAAGGGCTTTGCAGTATGCCGAAAATGCCTTGAACCATTACCGCAGGCTTAACAATCAAACCGGCATAACCCTGGCACAAACCGAGTTGGCCAATATTTACTACCATACCGGCATGCACGACAAGGCGCTCGATTTACTGGGTAAGGTAATTGATGAGAATTCACGCACCCGAAACATACACGCACAGGCAGCTAACTACCTGCTGATGGGAATTATCTACTTTGATAAAAAACAGTACCAGCAATCCGAATACTACCTAAACCTATCGCTATTGCTGAAACAGCAGGTAAACGATAGTATTGATATGGCAAAGCTTAACCGATACATGGGTGAACTTGAGCTGCAAAGGGGAAACTTTGCCAAAGGGATTACCCTTCTGAATAAAGCGTTAAACGATGCCCAAAAGCAAAAGATTACTACCGATTTACGCGATATATACTTTAGCTTATCGGACGCCGAACGCAGGAAAGGTAATTACAAAAAGGCATACGAGTACTTTACCAGCTATTCGGCACTTAAAGATAGCGTTAACGCCAGCCAAATAGCCAAGCTGGAGATGCAGTACGATTTTGAGAAAAGGGAAAAGGAACAGGAGTTAATCTCGCGCCAGCGCGATGCCATGCAGCAAGCCAGGCTTGAACGGCAGCGAATGGCAACCCTGCTTATTTCAATAGCTTTAGTTTTGAGCCTTGCTCTGGCAGCTGTAGTATTCAGATTCTACCGCGAAAAAAAGAGAACCAACCAAATTCTTATCCAGCAGAACGCTGAGATATTAAGGCAAAAGAACGAAATTGAAAACCAGAAACAGGAGATTGAGGCCCAGCGCGATTTGGCCGAAAGGCAACGTGACCAAATAGCCGAACAACAAAAGCAAATAACCGATAGTATTAAGTATGCGAGCCGTATTCAGGCTGCTGTTCTTCCGCGTAGCCAGCAAATCTCCACACTGCTGCGCGATCACTTTGTGCTCTACCAACCCAAAAACATTGTTAGTGGCGATTTCTTTTGGGTAACACAGCTAACCGATGGTAGAATTGCGATAGCAGCAGCCGATTGCACTGGCCACGGGGTTCCCGGAGCCTTTATGAGTATGCTTGGCATTACCCTGTTAAAGGAACTAACCGCAACACAACATTTTGAGAATGCCGCCGATATCCTTTTGCGCCTCCGCCGCCTTGTTATTGCCTCGCTCAACCCAGCCGAAACCGATAACGATTCACACGACGGTATGGATATGGGTATGCTCATAGTTGACCGAAAAAGGATGGAGGCCCATTACGCAGGCGCTTATTTCCCTTTGCTACTCATAAGGGATTCCTCCGTTCAGGCCCCTCCAACGCACTCAAACCCTGTTATAGCTGACGGAAGTACTCTTTACGAAATTAAAGGCGATAAAATGCCTATTGGGCATCACATTATTGAGGAACGAATGTTTACTAACCACACCTTTGCTATCTTTGAAAACGACCTGTTCTACCTGCTTTCCGACGGATACTCCGACCAGTTTGGCGGCCCCAAAAACTCAAAATTTATGATGGTGAACCTTAAAAAGCTTCTGCTTGATATTCATCACCTGCCATTAAATACCCAGCAAAGTATTCTACAGGAAAAATTTGATGAGTTTAAGGGTAACGAGAAACAGGTTGATGATATACTTATTATGGGATTTAGGGTTTGACAGCCAAACTTCTCTCATTTCATAAAATTATCAACCTAATAGACGGGTTTTTCCTGATACCCTCTTCTTATAAACCGAGATTAGTCAATAGAAACACAATAAAATATTTACACATCTTGTTTCTACTGACTTATCGAGGTAATCCCGACTTATCATATTCTGCTTATTCCGGATCATTCCGACTGATTGCTTAAAAATTAGCCCGGTTGAATTTGTTAATTCATGTCATTTGGTTTAGCCGTTCACTTTTTACAATTCCTCTAACTTCCTCTAACTCCATCATATTCTGCTTATTCCGACTCATTCCTCTAAAATTAGTCTGGTTTAATTTGCTAATTCATGGCACTTTTAGGTGCCTATAACTGCTGAATCCATCATATAGCACAGCAATAAATCGCATTAAACTTTTCTTTCAATTTATCGTAAAGTGTTTTATGTTTGCATGATAAAGTCCAACTATGCAAAGCTCAAATTTTTTACATAGAGTTTTAATACTTTGTTCTGCAGCTTTGCTTTTGCAATATCCATTCTCAGTATTTTCCCAGTCAAAATCCGATAGTATTGCTGTTAGGGCCTTAATCGATTCTGCTGCTAATGCAAAATCGCCACAAGTAAGAATAGCATTTGCACGCGAGGCATACCATAAGGCAATAGCCACAAATAGCAAGCGCTTGCTCGCTGATGCTACTCACGCAATGGGTAACGCTCTTTTTAGGCTGAACAGCTACGATACCGCCATCGACACTCTACAAAGGGCATTGGTTCTTTACAATATTGCTGGTGATATTGCAGGAAGGGCAAAAACTTACTATACCCTGGGTTCTTGCTACTTTCGTAAATCGAACTATGTAAAGGCAATTCAGCTAATTGAGGAGAGCGTAAAGCTTGCTTCATCGCTTAACGATAGTGCCTTGCTCGCCAATTGCTATAACTCACTGGGAATTGTTTACTATACTCTTGAGAACTACCCTACATCAATCGATTTCTTTGAGAAAGCAGCAAACCACTACGAAAAAGCTCACAGTTACAAAAACTATGTACGGGCTAAAGGAAATATTGGATTATGCCTTGTTAAGATGGGCGAAAAGGATAGTGCTAAAAAAATTTTATTTAGTACGCTTGGCAATTATGGCAAGTATATGGATTCGCTAATGCTTGCCTCGTTTTTTGATAACATTGGAGTTCTATACGAGGCTTTAGGCAAAATCGATTCGGCACTTCACTACCACACCCATTCATTAAATATTAGTAAAAAACTTAAATCATCACGAGGAATTGCATTAAGCAACTTGGCAATTGGCCGATGCTACAACGGTCAGGGCAAATACATTGTAGCAAGGACACACCTCCTTACTGCCAAACAAGTATCCAAAACAAACGAACTAGAAGAAATTACTGCACAGGCCAACAGGCAGCTCGCCACTTGTTACGAAGAACTTGGCGATTTTAGAAGTTCTCAAAGATGCCTAAAGGAGTTTTTGGAGTATAACGATAAAACATTCACCAAGAAAATGGTGAATCAGGTTGCTCAATTGCACTCGATGTTGCAGATTGAAAAGCAAGAAAAGGAGAATCAACAACTACAGCTGCAGCTTGAACTAAAATCGTTAAATGAGCAGAAGGATCAAAAGATAATTACTTTATACACAATCTTTTCTATTCTTTTGCTTTTAACCCTTAGCGTAATTGTTTACTTTGCCATACAGCTCTCCCAAAAGAAAAAGCTTTTAGAGCATACAAACTCTCAGCTGTTCAAGTTCAATAATGAACTCGATTCCCTGGTAAAACATAGAACCAGGGAGTTGAATAATGCTATTGACAAAATAAGGGAGCTTGAAAGAATTAAATCCGCTTTCATGGCAAATATCAGCCATGAAATCCGGACACCTCTGAATGGAATACTAGGACTCTCCTACTACCTTTCGGCACCAGAATGCACTGCTGAAGAGCGTTCGCAGCTAGGCGAACAGGTTAAGCGTTTGGGCAATAAACTTGTAAGAATAGTTGACGATATCCTTGAACTTTCAAAAATTGAAACTAACCAGGTAAACCTACTGCTATCCGAGGTCAACCTAAATCAGCTGCTCGATGATGTTTACAAGGAGTTTGACGCCATTGCTGAATTTGATGATAAAAATCTCTTTTTTAGGGTAAATAAATCGTTGCCCGACGATAGGGCAATAGTAATATGCGATTACTACCGTTTGCGTAGCATTATTATTCATCTTTTAGAGAATGCCTTCAAGTTTACCCACCAGGGTGGGGTTGAAATGGGTTACTCCATAAACGAGAACTCGTTGCTATACCTATACGTAAAGGATACAGGGGTTGGCATACCTAACGATATCCAGAAGAAAGTTTTTGAGCGTTTTTATAAGCACTTAGATGATTCCAGCCCAATTTTTTACGATGGTCTAGGAATTGGATTAACCATAGCCATGGGGTATGCCATTGCGTTAGGGGGTAGCATCAAGCTTCAATCCTCACCAGGTCAAGGATCAACCTTTACTCTTGTGCTACCTATAACAGTGCCCAACTCCAACGCCAACAAGGAGGCTTTCAACTTTACTGGTAAAAGAATACTGGTGGTAGAGGATGATCTGATAAACTACCAGTACCTACACGCTTTGCTTAGCAAAACGGGCGCTACTGTTATTCATGTTAAAAACGGCGAAGATGCCATTGAGGCAGCAACCATTGAAAGGGCAGCCGATTTAATTCTACTTGACATTCAGTTACCTTTTAAGAGCGGAATAGAGGCTACCATTGAGATACGAAAGATAAATAAGCAAATCCCTATCATTGCCCAAACTGCTACCGATTCCGAATATGTGAGTGCCTGTAGGGATGCTGGTTGTAACGCATTTGTTACAAAACCAATTGACCCCGATGAACTACTAAACCTCATTAAACGTTTCCTATAAAAACAAAACCCCAACTTGAGTTGGGGTTTACGATTAATTTGACAGTTCTTTATACGTTGAAACGGATATGCAGAATATCACCATCCTCAACAACGTAGTTTTTACCCTCAACAAATAGTTTTCCCTTTTCGCGGCAAGCGTGCTCTGAACCAAGGGTAATAAAGTCGTTATACTTCATAACCTCGGCCCTAATAAAGCCGCGTTCAAGGTCGGAATGGATAACTCCAGCAGCCTGTGGAGCTGTCATCCCTTTTTTGATTGTCCATGCCCTAATTTCCTTGGGCCCAACGGTAAAAAAGGTTTCGAGGTTTAGCAGGGAGTATGCCGCTCTAATAAGCTTGTTAACGCCGGGCTCAGTAAGCCCTACATCGGCCAAAAAGGCTTTGCGGTCATCCTCACTCTCAAGTTCCGATATTTCTGCCTCAACCTTACCGGCTATAATAAGTATTTCCGTTTTTTCATCCTTTAGGAACTCCTTTACCCTATTGGAGTACTGGTTGCCGTTTACAGCCGATTTTTCGTCGACATTGCATACGTAGATAACCGGTTTTGTGGTAAGCAGGAAAAGATCGTCAACATACTTTTTATCGTGCTCATCAACTGGAACAGTTGAAGCGTTTTTGAACGACTCAAGGTGGTTTTTGTAAACCGATAGAACCTCAAAAGCTTTTTTGGCTTCCTTATCGCCTACCTTTGCAGCTTTTTCAACCTTTTGTAGCTTTTTCTCAACCGATTCCAGGTCGCGAACCTGCAGCTCAAAGTTCACCGTTTCAATATCGCGAA
>JAGPEQ010000019.1:0-22911 GCA_018056955.1 Bacteroidales bacterium
ACGCAATTGATATCAACAAGGATTACCCCGATAAGCTACTGGCAAATGCCATTGAGGATATCGCCGATAGGGTATTTGATGTATGGCTGGGGCACGAGATAGGCTCATGCTGGGTGCAACACATGGCTAAGGTGCAGTACACCGATGAGGATAGGTATGTACCACGCAACGATGTTATTAATTCGGTATGGACTGACTTATATGCAGGCCCTGCAATTGAAACCCAGCGCATTTACGAAATGGGTCAACGCTTAGGGAATAGGAACTACCAGGCAGTAGCCCTTGTGCTTAAGAGCTATATCTTTTCGGTACTTACTGACCTGTACGGCGATATTCCCTACAAGGAGGCATTAAAGGTAGATAGTACCTATACGCCCAAGTACGATACGCAGGAATCAATCTATCTTGCATTGCATGCAAAGCTGAAGGAAGCAAACGACTTATTCCTGGTTGGTGGTCCAAAGGTTGAAGGTGATATTCTATTTGGGGGCGATATTACCAAATGGAAACGCTTTGCCAACTCATTACGTTTACGTTTGCTTATGCGAATGTCTCATAAGGTTGAATATCAGGAATTTATCAGAAATGAAATAGATGGTATTGTATCCGACCCCGAAACCTATCCAATTATTAGTAATAACTCACAGAATGCTGCATTAATCTACATGGGCTCATACCCCAATAACCATCCGCTTAACGAGACCTATAAAACCCGCGATGATCATAGGGTTAGCAAAACCCTGATTGATGCCATGTACAATCCCAATAACCACGATCATCCCGACTGGCGAATTGTAGTTTACGCTGAAACACCCCAAGCGGGTGGTTTCTGGATAGGGTTACCCAATGGATTGACATCGGCAAAGGCTGCCGCTTACCTTGGTAATGGCATTAAACGAACCTCAAAGCTGGGTGAATACTTCCGTAAAGCCAATGCTCCCGGAATGTTTATGAGCCGCGCAGAGGTTTGCTTCCTCCTGGCTGAAGCCAAGTATCGTGGTTTGCTAACGTTTGGAACAGAAACAGCACAGGATTACTATGAATTGGGAATTCAGGAGTCGTACAGGCAGTATGCAAACGAGATTGTCGAAAACGTTCCATACTACTACGATTTAGGAGGGGTTTCCAGAAATATTGACGATTATATCAATGATTTTCTTGCCAACAATGGCAAATGGGAAGCAGGGAAAGAACTTGAAAAGATTTATACCCAGAAATGGGTTGCCATGTTCGACCAGGGCTTGCAGGCATGGTTTGAGTGGCGGAGAACTGGCTATCCCCAGCTAACACCTGCCGAGGATGGCTTAAATGGGGGGAGGATACCCCAGCGATTACGTTACCCCTCCGACGAGTATTCCCGTAACGGATCAAACCTGGCAGCTGCAGTTGAACGTCAGGGCGCCGATAACCTTAATACTCGGGTTTGGTGGGATGTTGCCGATAACAATTAGTTGAACTCCATTAATTGATTAGAGTATGAGATTATATGAAACAAAAGTCATAAAGGGAGCATTGCTTTTGGCATTATTTGCCATGCTTTTTAGTTCCTGCCTGAAGGATGATGATTTAATGACTGCCGATGCAAAAACTGGTGGTTTGGTTGAGTCGGTATCGTTGGTGCAACTGGTACCAAAGAAATCAAATAGTGTTGATGTTGAACTTAAGGTTTATTTGGGACCAGCCATACAAGAGGTTAAGGTTTACAAGCAGTTTTACCATATCGCAACCGACGAAGCCTCTAATGTTGAACTACTCGGCAGTTTTAGTGTAAGTGGCCAGAACTTGAACGACACATTGTTGCTTAGCCAGACCTTTACCTGGGAACAGCTGAAACAGGGTTTAACCCTTGATAGCTATACTCTACCCGATGACCCTTTAAACGCCGATATTGGAGACTATTTCATGCTTAAGTATGTTTCCGTAATGGACGATGGCAGGGAGGTTACCAGCAATTCACAAACCGAGGTATTGGTGGCTAATAGTTTTTCGGGGTATTACTTATCTGACATTACCTATATACACCCCAATTTAGGTACCAGGCAGTATCAGCTAATAAAGGAATTGATTACTGAGAGTGGTAATACCTGTTCAACAAATTTTGCAGTATGGGGAAGCTATGGCGAGACAATATACCTTACCATTAATCCTGACAACAGTATTACCTTCAATGTTTTTGGGTTCGATTATATTGTAGAAGAGGGTGATCCTAATAATCTCTTGGTTTACTCCCATTACGATCCGGTAACTGATTTTATCTACCTTTACTATCATTACCTGGCCCCTGGTGGGTATAGAGTATTTTATGAGGTTTTGGAGCCCATTACCAAAAAATAAAAAAACGAGGGAGGTTTCTCCCTCGTTTTTTATTACTGAGTTTTCTTATTTTGATGCGTATAGCTCAATTATTTTGAGCATTACCTCGGTTGCTTTAACCATACTTTCTACGGCTACGTATTCATGCTTTCCATGAAAGTTTTCGCCGCCTGCAAATAGGTTGGGGCAGGGGAGTCCCATATAGGAAAGGCGGGCGCCATCAGTTCCTCCTCTAATGGGTTTAACCTTTGGCTTAACGCCAACTGCCTCCATGGCTTCAATGGCAGTTGAAATAACATGGTAAACTGGCTCAACCTTTTCGCGCATGTTGTAGTACTGGTCCTTTAGCTCCAAAGTAACAGTACCTTCGCCGTACTTGGTATTTAAGTATTCGGTAATGCGCTGCATATAAGCCTTTCGGGCTTCAAACTTTTTACGATCGTGGTCGCGAATAATGTATTGAAAAGCTGCCTTTTCAACTGATCCATCCATCTTGATTAAGTGGTAGAACCCCTCGTAACCCTGAGTGTGTTCAGGGCGTTCATGTGCAGGTAGCAGGCTGTTGAATTCCTGGGCTATAAGTATTGCATTTAACATCTTGTCCTTTGCATATCCAGGATGGATATTACGTCCCTGGATGGATATCTTGGCGCTTGCAGCATTAAAGTTCTCAAATTCCAGTTCACCAATAGCGCCACCGTCGAGCGTATAAGCAAAATCGGCACCAAAGCGCTTTACGTCAAAGTGGTCAACTCCGCGGCCAACCTCCTCATCAACTGTAAAACCAATACGAATTTTACCATGTTCAAAGCTGGGGTTTTTGATGAGGTACTCAACTGCTGTCATAATTTCGGCTAATCCGGCCTTATCATCAGCGCCAAGTAGCGTAGTGCCATCGGTTACAATCAGGGTTTGCCCAACATAATTCTTAAGCTCAGGGAATTCCTTAGGCGAAAGTGCAATTCCTAACTCCTTGTTCAGAATAATTTCGGACCCATCGTAATTTTCAACGAAGCGTGGATTAACATCTTTCCCTGGCATATCGGGCGAAGTATCAACATGGGCAAGGAAACCCAAAACCGGAACCTTTTTTGAGGTGTTTGCGGGTATTGTTGCCATCACATAACCATACTGGTCAATTTCAACTTCCTGAGCCCCCAACTCCTTTAATTCCTTTACTAAAAGATTGCTTAAAACCAGCTGTTTCTCAGTGCTGGGAAACCTTTCGGTTACAGTGTCGTCGCTTTGGGTATCTATCTTTACATACCTGATAAAGCGGTCGATAAGAGATTGTTTGTTTATCATGGCGGATTATTTAGTTTGTAGTTTGTAGTGTTTAGTTTTTAGTATTAGTGTGGTCTTCATGTTTTTTCTTAAGATAATAGTTGATAAATCCATTAAGCAGTTTCTTGCATTTCTCAATGTCATTCGTTATTTGTTCAAGAGCTGTAGCATCAATATAACCTTGATCAAAAGCTATATATATTTGCGTTTCCAATTCAAATAACGATCCCCTTGCAATGTAAAGGAATTGGGTTGTCTCCTTTAAATGATTGCGGCCAATGCCTTCCGCGATATTTGAAGGAATTAAAATGGCACTTTTTCTTATTTGTTGTGTCAATCCAAAAATTTCATCTTTAGGGAAATATTTTGAAATTGTATAAATAGAATTTGCAAGCTGTCTGCTAGCTATCCAAACATCTAATTGTTTATAATCAATCATATTAATCTCATAAAATTTTGCAATAGTCCCTAAAAACTAAACACCAAAAACTAGACACGATTCTCTATTCTTCAACCTTTGCTCTTAGGCTTTCCCAAATCAGATATCCACATAAAATCAGGAACATCACAAAGCCTAGAATTTCGGCGGAGTGCGATTCAAACCATTCTGGGTTTACATAGTTAATGCCGCCAAAGCGGAGTAAGGCGCTAACTACTCCCATTAGGGCTCCACCTGCAATAAAGCCCGATGCAATTAGTGTTCCCCTTTCTTTCCTGGCTCTGTTCAATGAATTGTCCTTTGAACGGGTGGAAACAATGTGTGCAATAATTCCTCCAACCAGTAATGGCGTGTTAAGTTGTAGGGGAATAAACATACCCAGCGAAAATGCAAGAGCTGGAACTCCAATCATGGTAAGGATAAGCGAAAGGAATGCCCCTGCAGCGTAAAGTGCCCAAGGTGCAGGCTTGCCGCTCATCATGGGTTCAATTACTGCAGCCATGGCATTGGCTTGTGGGGCAACAAGAGCGTCCTTGCCGGTAAAACCGTATGTTTTATTAAGCAGGATTATTACGCCTCCAACAGTTGCTGCTGAAACAAATGTCCCAAGGAACTTCCAGGTTTGCTGCTTATAGGGCGAGGAGCCAAGCCAGTAACCAATTTTAAGATCGGTGATAAAGCCACCAGCCATTGAGAGTGCTGTACAAACCACTCCTCCAATAATGAGCGCAGCAATCATTCCTGAAGTTCCCGATAACCCGGCCGATGCCATTACCAATGAGGTGATAATCAGAGTCATGAGTGTCATGCCCGATACAGGATTGGTACCAACAATGGCAATGGCATTGGCAGCAACGGTGGTGAACAGAAAAGCAATAACCATTACAATACCAAGCGCTATAAGAGCATGGGTAATATTATGAACTACTCCAAAGTAGAAGAATACTAAAAGCAGAATGGTAGTGAATAGGATACCTCCAGCAATAATGGACATGGGAAGATCCCTTCGGGTGCGGAGTTCCTCCTTGGGGATAGCCGAGTGCTTTCCGGTTAACTCACTAACGGCCAGGCCAAATGCTTTACGAATGATGCCGCTTGAGCGAATAATCCCAATTATTCCCGCCATGGCAATACCACCAATACCAATTGGGCGAACGTAGTTACTGAAAATCTGCTCGGCGCTCATCTGCCCAACGGTTAGTGTAATGTTACTGCCTACTGCCTCAGTTAAACCGGGCGCAAAGTAGTTGATTATGGGTATGATAACAAACCACCCAACAAACGACCCTGCTGCAATTATTGCGGTGTACTTGAGGCCAATAATATAACCAATACCCATAACGGCAGCACCAACATTAAGTTTAAATACCAGCTTTGCTTTCTCGGCAAGAGCCTCGCCAGCAGGTATCACTCGGGTGGTAACCACCTCGCTCCACCAACCAAATGTGGCAATAATGAAGTCGTAGATACCCCCAATTAGCCCGCTAACCACAAGTAAACGAGCTTGTTTCCCCCCTTTCTCGCCCGATACAAGTACCTCAGTGGTTGCTGTGGCCTCCGGAAAAGGAAATTTACCATGCATGTCGGCCACAAAATATTTACGGAATGGGATGAGGAATAGAATTCCAAGAATTCCCCCAAACAACGATGACAGGAATACCTGATAGAATTCTGCCTCCAGGTTCAGGATGTATAGAGCTGGTAATGTAAAAATAGCACCAGCAACAATTACCCCAGAACTTGCGCCTATGGATTGGATAATTACATTCTCTCCCAGTGCCCCTTTGCGTTTAGCAAGGGTTGATAGCCCTACAGCAATGATTGCAATGGGAATTGCTGCCTCAAATACTTGACCAATTTTTAGCCCGAGATAGGCAGCGGCTGCCGAAAAAACAATAGCCATGATTAGCCCCCAAATAACACTCCAAGCAGTAACCTCAGGCACTGCCTTGCTTGGTGGCATTACTGGTTGATACTCTTCGCCTTCGCGGAGCTCAGTGTAGGCATTTTCTGGAAGGCCTTTGATTTTTTCTACAGGTTCGTGCGACATAGTTTTTATGGTTTAGGTTTGAGATTCAAAATATCCCAAACCTACTAATTTTTAGTAAATGTTTAATCCAAATTCAATGTCGTTTAGTTAACAAAAATATACATGCCTGTCATCCTGCGCGCAGCGAATGATCTCTTTTCGAGCCCATGAGATGTTTCGCTAACGCTCAACATGACAATAGCTTCACCAACAACGATTCACGAATAACGAACAACGCATCTAGCCCCGTAGGGGCTAAACATTTGTAACCCTATGTTTACTCCCACTTGTATTGCGATGCACGCAATGCATATACCAAAGAGCAATGGTGAGGCTTTGCATCGCAAAGGAAAAACATTGCGAAGAGTGATTTTCACGTTCTTTCTTGTCTTGATACAAGAAAGAACCAAAGAAAATCAAGGCTGAAAAGCCCGACCCGATGGGTACCCCGCGGGTGGAACTGCCGCGCGATACTATTCGCCACGCCTGTGGCGTGACTCATTTGGTATCGCTTACTAAGCCCACCGCCACGTTCCACTCCCGACCCATTGCCGGGTCAGGCTTTTATGCCCCTTTCTATGCCATTCTTTGTTGGTTTATTAATCTCATTAAAAGAGTTGAAGGTACAAAGAGATGCTTGGGCTAGCTCAGCATGACAAGGGAGCAGAAAGGAAGATAGGGTTTTTGTCATCCCGAGCAAAGGCGAGGGATCTCTTCAAAGGATTGAAGAGAAAAGAGCAATGAGATGCTACGGCGATGTCTATCCCTAAAAATCGAAACTCACTACGACTTGTGATGTTTCGCTTGCGCGCAACATGACAAATACCCTTAACTAAACGACATTGAATCCAAATTCGTCAATTGAACTTTTCAATTGACGAATCGACTAACAAAATCTAATCATTCCGAGATCTCGGAATGAAAGATTTTGATAAGTCGGGATTACCTCGATAATTTAATAGAAACAAGTTGTTTAAATGTTTTATTGTGTTTCTATTGACTAATCTTCTCTAAAAATGTTTCTGTATCCACATTTTAATTAGCCCGGTTGTATTTGTTTGTTCTTGTTCGTTTGGTTTAGCCGTTCACTTTTTTACTATTCCTCTAACTTCCTCTAATTTCCTCTAACTCCATCATATTCTGCTTATTCCGATTCATTCCGATTCATTCACCTAAAATTAGCCCTGTTGAATTTGTTAATTCATGGTGCTTTGGTTTAATAATACAAATCGATATGAAAAAAAATTCTTTTCGGTAACAACTTTTTTGTACATATTTGCAAAACAATGAATCAGTGTTATGATATCGTTAGATAAGGCGATAAGGATTGTAGAACAAAGCGTTACCGCTTTGAATGGACAAGAGCATGTTTCATTATCCGAAAGTCTAAACCGAGTGTTGAGGCATGATGTGGTTTCCGATATAAATATGCCGCCATTCCGCAAAACGGCTGTTGATGGTTACGCTTGCAGGGCTGCAGATTTGGATAATCCCCTTACAGTAATTGAGGTTATTGCAGCAGGGACTATACCCCAAAGAACTATAGCCCAGGGCACATGCTCGAAGATAATGACCGGCGCACCCATACCCAATGGAGCTGATTGTGTTATACCCGTTGAGGATACCGAAATATTGTCCGATGGAACTATTCGCTTTAAAGGCAGTAAACCAAAATCTAACATTTGTGAACTTGGCGAGGACATCAAAATTGGTGAGTCGCCGTTAAGCAAAGGAACCCTTATTAAGCCTCAGCATATAGCCATAATGGCTGCACTCGGATGTCATTCCCCGATCGTTTCTGTAAGGCCTAGAGTGTCAATTTTGCCAACCGGCGATGAGCTTGTTGAGCCAACTGAAATACCACAGGGTAGCAAGATTAGGAATAGCAACGGGCATCAACTAATTGCACAGGTAATTTCAGCAGGTGCAATTCCAATGTACCATGGTATAGTAGGCGATACCGAGGAGGTTACCGAAAAAGCCATTGCTAGGGCTTTGGCTGAAAGCGATGTGGTAGTGCTTACAGGTGGAGTTTCAATGGGCGATTTTGATTATGTTCCAAGAATTATGGAGCGTTTGGGTGTTAAAATCCTATTCGATTCCATAGCAGTTCAACCCGGAAAACCAACTACATTTGGAGTTGCTGGCAATAAATTAATATTTGGATTGCCCGGTAATCCTGTATCATCGTTTGTACAGTTTGAGTTGCTGGTAAAACCTGCACTCCTGATGATGATGCAATGCAATGAGCCTTACGCTAGGACATACAAGTTGCCCTTAGCAATTGATTATTCCCGAAAACGAGCTGAACGTTTAGGGCTTTTCCCTGTTTTTGTTAACGATATAGGGGAGGTTGAACCTCTTGAGTTCCATGGTTCAGCCCATATATTTTCGTTGGCAAAGGCTACAGGTATTGCAGCTATTCCGCTTGGAGTAAAAGAACTCAAAAAAGGAGAACTTTTGGATGTTCGACCAATTTAATAGGCGCATTAATTACCTAAGGATATCGGTTACCGATAGGTGCAACCTGCGGTGTACCTACTGCATGCCCGAGGAGGGTATTGTCCAAATACCCCATAACCAGGTCTTAACCTTTGAGGAAATTGTAGAAATAGCTCGGATTGCGGTTCAGCATGGTTTTGATAAGGTTCGCATTACTGGTGGCGAACCGCTAGTCCGCAAAGGAATTGTGGACTTGGTAAGGATGCTTAAAACAGTTGAGGGTATTACCGATTTAGGTTTGACTACCAACGGAACGCTTTTAAAACAATTTGCTCAGCCCCTTTACGATGCCGGACTAAAACGCATAAATGTTAGTCTCGATACGTTAGATCCCCAAAAGTATAAGGCTATAACAAGGGTTGGCACGCTATCCGATGTGCTGGAGGGACTTGAGGAAGCCAAAAAGGTGGGGTTTAACCCCATAAAATTAAATTGCGTGGTAGAAAACAACTCTAACGAACCCGATGCCCAAGCCGTTAAAGCATTTGCTAACTCTAATGGCTTTATTGCCCGTTTTATCCCAAAGATGAACCTCGATGATGGTGTCTTTGGCGTTGTTGAGGGTGGCGAGGGTGGAAATTGCAGCACCTGTAACAGGTTGCGCTTAACCGCCGATGGTATTCTTAAACCATGCCTTTTTAGCGACAAGGGATATAACGTAAGGGAGTTAGGCATACAGCAAGCAATTGAAATGGCTATAAAAAATAAACCAGCTTGCGGAGTTGCAAACCGTAGCGGTGAGTTTTATAACATAGGAGGCTGAGATGGAACTATCGCACACCGATAAAAATGGCAAGGCCAATATGGTTGATGTTGGTCATAAACCCAATCAAATACGCGAGGCTAGCGCTACTGGCTTTATTCGTTTACTACCCCAAACGGTAAAGCTGATCCGTGAAAACCAAATGAAAAAGGGTGATGTTTTAACCATTGCGGAGATTGCAGGCATACAGGCTGCTAAGCGAACCCCTGAACTAATTCCGCTTTGCCATACACTCATGCTTACTAAGGTTGATGTTAAAGCTACCCTTTGCGAAAATGGGGTTGAGGTTAAAAGTTACGCCAAGTGCATTGGGCAAACCGGTGTGGAGATGGAAGCACTAACAGCAGCAACCGTGGCGCTCCTTACCATTTACGACATGTGCAAGGCTGTTGACAAGCAAATGGTTATTGAACGCGTTGAACTAATTGAGAAAGCTAAAAAGGATATTGTTTAGCTATGGAGCAAACTAATCCCATTACTGTAAAGGTTGTATCGGTAAATATCTCCGAAAAAAAAGGAACAACTAAGCATGCAGTTGATCGTATTGAGCTAAACTCGCTTGGTGTTAAAGGCGATGCACATGCTGGTGCCTGGCATCGTCAGGTGAGCATGCTCGGCGTTGAGAGTATCGATAAGTTTACAAAGGCTAGCGGCCTGACTGTAAAATATGGCGATTTTGCCGAAAATATCACCACTCAAGGTCTTGAACTTTACAGGACAAAGCCAGGCGACCGTTTTGTGGGTGCTGGTGTTGAACTTGAGGTGACACAAATTGGCAAATCGTGCCATGGCGATGGGTGCGCCATCTACCGTCAGGTGGGTAACTGTGTGATGCCTAAGGAGGGGATATTTGTTCGGGTACTGAAAGGAGGTCCCTTAAAAGCAGGCGATGAGCTTAGCTTTTACCCAAAGGTTTACAGGGTGAAAGTAATTACTTTAAGCGACAGGGCAAGTAGAGGCGAGTATGAGGACCTTAGCGGTCCTGAGGTTGCTAAACTTGTTTCCGATTTCTTTAACTCCGTATCCTGGCAGTTAGAGGTGGAAACTGAAATTATTCCCGACGACAGAGATTTGCTAGAGAACAGACTGATTGAAGCACGAAACTCTAAATACGACATGGTTTTAACAACTGGCGGAACTGGAATTGGCCCGCGCGATATTACTCCCGATGTTGTAAAACCATTGCTCGATAAAGAAATTCCAGGGATTATGGAGCACATCCGCTTAAAGTATGGGGCCGAAAAGCCAAACGCTTTGCTTAGTAGAGGCGTTGCTGGGTTAATGGGAACTACATTTGTTTACACATTACCCGGAAGCGTTAAGGCTGTAAGGGAATACATGGGTGAGATTTCAAAGGTGCAAAAGCATTTGTTTTTGATGCTGATGGGGATTGATAGTCATTAAAGGATAAGGGTTAAAGGTTAAAGGATAAAGAGCCTGTCCCGCATTAGCGGGAATAAAGGTTAAAGGATAAAAGTCCCGCCTCGCTCTACGGGGGTAAAGAGCCAGTCCCACGAAGCGAAATTCAAAGTTCAGGGTTAAGGTTTTAAGGCCATGCTTTCTGGAATCTAACACAAAATCAACCAGAATAAAAAAAGGAGCCAAAGGCTCCTTTTCCTTTATTACAAATAGGTTCAATTACTCAACACCTAAAACATCCTTGAATGCCTTTTTAAAGGTGTCCTTAGGTAATGCCCCCATAGCCATTTGTGGCTGATCATTAAGTGGAATAAAGAGTAACGATGGAATGCTTCGAATTCCAAAAACGGCAGCAAGTTCCTGCTCTTCCTCGGTATCTACCTTGTAAATATTGAGTTTGCCCTCATATTCCTTGGCAAGTTCTTCCAGAATAGGTGCTACCATTTTGCAGGGACCACACCAATCGGCATAGAAATCGATGATGGCAGGCTTGTCGCCCTCAAACTTCCACTCGTTATTCTTTTCGTAATCAAATACTTTCTGCTTGAATGTTTCTGCTGTTAAGTGCTCAATCATAGTGTTACTGGTTTATTTATTAATAAATCAAATTATTTACATATTTCGATGCAAAAGTAATACCAAAACATTTAATGGCATAATTTTGTTGAATATTTTAAGCTGATATATGTCATTTTATCATTGCGATGTTTTAAACAAAGCATTTTTACTATAAAACAAAAATTTAGGCTAAAAGTTTGATAAGTTGTAATTTTGTCAGGCATAACATAACAATATGAAGGAATACCTAAAAAGCAACATATTTAGAGTAATATCGGATGTGGCAGAGATTGAGGGGGTTGATGCTTACGTTATTGGAGGCTTTGTGAGGGATATTTTACTGAACCGACCATCGAAGGATATTGATATAGTTGTTGTAGGCAGCGGAGTAGATTTTGCACGCAAGGTGGCTCAAAGGCTTAGGGCACGGAAGGTAACCTATTTCAAAAACTTTGGAACAGCACAGCTAAAGCACAACGAGTGGGATATTGAGTTTGTAGGCGCCCGAAAGGAATCGTACAGACTCGACTCCCGAAAGCCAATAGTTGAAAACGGTTCGCTTGAGGACGATCAGAAAAGGCGCGATTTTACCATGAATGCCCTTGCAATAGGGCTGAACAAACGAAACTTTGGTGAGCTAATTGATCCGTTTAACGGTTTGCAGGATTTAAAAAGTAAAACAATACGCACACCGCTCGACCCCGCCACCACCTTTTCCGACGACCCTTTGCGTATGCTCAGGGCAATCAGGTTTGCAACACAGCTAAACTTTGATATTGAGCTCAAAACCCTAGATGCTATTCGTGAAATGAGCTCGCGAATTACTATTGTTTCCATTGAGCGGGTTGTGGACGAAATAAATAAGATGATGGCTTCACCACGGCCATCGGTAGGGTGGTTACTTCTTGAACAAACAGGGCTATTGCAACATATTTTTCCGGAACTGGCGGCAATGAAGGGTGTGGAAGCGCGTAATGGAGTATCGCACAAGGATAACTTTTACCATACGCTTGAGGTGTTGGATAACCTGTCGCAGAAAACCGATTCCCTTTGGTTGCGGTGGGCTGCATTGCTTCACGACATTGGCAAGCCAAAAACAAAACGCTTTGTGGCGGGTCAGGGTTGGACTTTTCATGGACACGAATTTTTGGGCGCAAAAATGATCCCTGAAATATTTCGTAAGCTCAAGTTGCCCCTTAACGATAAGATGAAATATGTTCAAAAAATGGTTCTGCTTCATCTTAGACCAATCGTTTTATCGCAGGAGGTTGTTACCGATTCGGCTGTTCGCCGTCTGCTATTTGATGCAGGCGACGATATTGATGACCTGATGATGCTTTGCGAAGCCGATATCACCTCAAAGAACGATATTACCGTTCGGAAACATTTGGCAAATTTTAGACTTGTAAGGAAGAAGCTTAAGGAGGTGGAGGAAAAAGATTCCATTCGGAACTTTCAGCCACCCGTTACTGGCGAAATGATTATGGAAACCTTTAACCTGAAGCCCTGTAAGGAAGTAGGACTCATTAAAAATAGGATTAAGGATGCTATTCTGGATGGCGAAATCCGTAACGATTTTTTTGAAGCCTATACCCTTATGCTAAACGCTGGTAAAGAGTTGGGTTTGACAGCGATAAATATTAACCCTCAATACATCTCATTGACAAATAAATGATTATTACTTTTATTAATAAAAGGTTATGGTAGCAACCCAAAAAATCAGCATAAAACACATCGTGGCATTTGTTCTCTTCCTACTATCCTACATCATCATGGTTATAATAATGCCATGTGAAGGTAGATTTAGCTATGAATTCCAAAAAGGAAGACCTTGGATGCACGAGGATCTTTATGCCCCTTTCGATTTTCCAGTTTATAAAACTGAGCAAGAGCTTTTTGCTGAGAAAAGCAAGCTGCTAAAGGAGTTCAAGTCCTTTTACCGGTACGATTCTACCATTCACCCTCAGCAACTGGAGGGGTTTCGTTCCAGTTTCGACTTGGCATTTGATAAATTTATTAATAGCCAGAATGTTTCAAAAACATCAAGGGCAAAGTACCTGAAAGTAAAACCGGAACTAGAACAGTTTGTTGCCGATAATATTAGCCAGATTTATCTAAAAGGAATTATCAATCAGGATGAGAACGCCATTTCAAACAGCATGCTCAAGCAGGGTTTGGCTGTTGTTATCAATAATGTGGCATACGACAAGTGGTTCGATGAGGTTTATACGGTTCAAAAGGCTGTTAAGCTCTTAAATTCAAATGCAAACGACTTCACTAAAAGCTTAAGTCCTGGGCTGGTAGGTTTGTGGGAAATGATTAACCTTAAGGAATACATTCAACCAAACCTGTTTTATGATGAGGTTGCAACGCAAAAGTTCCGTAATGAGCTAATATCAAATATTTCAATTACCAAGGGGTTGGTACAAGCCGGCGAGAAAATTGTGGTGAAGGGCGAGGTGGTAAACTCAGAGATTTACCAGATTCTTGAATCGCTCAAAAAAGAGTACGATAAACGCTTGGGATCAAAAAATTTATTTGCCATTCTCTTTGGGAATATGATACTTATTGCATCGCTCTACATTGTTCTTTTCCTTTTCCTATTGAATTTCCGAAACGAGGTATTGAACGATATTAGGAAACTGCTATTTATATTAATGTTAATAACGGCATCGGCTGCAGTTTCGGCTCTGGTAATCAAAACCAACTCCTTCAGTATTTTTGTTATTCCGCTAGCTATTGTACCCATTTTTGTTAAAACATTTTTCGATTCGCGGCTTGCCCTCTTTGTTCACCTTATTACCATTTTTCTTGTAGCATTTTTAGTCCCCAACAGCTTTGAGTTTGTATTCACCAACTTCATTGCTGGCATAGTGGCAATAATTGGATTGTCAAAAATGTACAATCGCGGCCAACTATTTAAAACTGTGGGACTTGTTTACTTCTCCTACTTGACGTTAACATTAAGCCTATACCTTGTTGGCGATGGCTCACTCAAAGGGGTAAACTGGTTCATTGCATTATGGTATGGTATAAACGCTTTGTTGCTTCTTGCTTCGTACCAATTAGTTTACATTATTGAGAAGTTTTTTGGGTTTTTGTCCGATATCACGCTTATTGAGCTTTCCGATACCAACCTCGATTTACTCCGAAAGCTAGCCGAGGTTGCCCCGGGAACCTTCCAGCACTCCTTACAGGTGGCCAATTTAGCCGAAAGCGCTGTTCAGCGTGTTGGAGGTAACCCTTTACTGGTTAGGACTGGAGCCCTATACCACGACATTGGGAAAATGGCTAACCCTATGTTCTTCATTGAGAATCAGCAGGGTGGATTCAATCCTCATGAGAATGTTGATAATGTTAAAAGCGCGGAGATTATCATAAATCATGTGCATGAAGGGGTGAAAATTGCCGCTAAGGCAGGATTACCGAGTCAAATAGTTGACTTTATTAAGATGCACCATGGTACAAGCAAAGTTAAGTACTTCTACAACAAGGAATTGCAGGCTGAGAATGCAAATATCGACGAGGGTAAGTTCTCATACCCAGGGCCAGAACCGCAAACCAAGGAAACAGCTATCGTGATGATGGCCGATGCCGTTGAGGCAGCCTCGCGTAGCCTTAAGGAGTATAACGTACAAAGTATCGATCAGTTGGTCGAGAGGATTATCGATGATCAGCTTAACTCAGGGCAGTACAGCTTTGCCGATGTTACGCTTAGGGATATTTCGCTGATAAAGACAATTTTTAAGAAGAAGTTGCAGAATATTTACCATGTTCGGCTGGAGTACCCCGATTTAAGTATCAGGTAGCATCATGCTAACCGGAGTCCCATCACGCAGATATCATCAAGTTGGTCAGCACCATGTAAATGGTTCTCCATCATTTGGATTAGCAGGTCGCGTTGTGCAGCCATGGGTTTGCTATGCGATTGATAGATAAGTTCAGTAAAACGTTGTAAGCCAAATTTCTTTTTATCAATACTGAATTGATCGGAGTAGCCATCGGAGAATAGGTAGATGTTTGTTGGCGAAAGGAGATCAAAGCAAACATCCTCAAAAGGTTTGGTGTTTGCCGGTTGAAAACCGCCAGTGGAGCGGATGCTGCCTTTTACCAGTTGCATCTCGCCGTTTTGGATGATTAGCATGGGTCGTGCTGCGCCTGAGAAGTAGATTTTCCTTTCATGCTTATCGATGGTTACAAAGGCAATATCAATACCTGCCAAAACAATATTACCTACCTCTTTTTGTTTCAGGGCTTCGCGCAGCTGCTCGTTAAGCGCCTCAAGAACCTTTGATGGTTGGTTAACACCCCACTCAATCACAATCATGTTAAGCAAGGTGTTTCCAATCATCGACATGAAAGCGCCGGGCACACCATGCCCTGTACAGTCCATAACTGCGGCATAGGAGTAACGCTCATCGCTGCTAATCCAGTAAAAGTCGCCGCTCACAATGTCCTTGGGTTGGTATATAACAAAGTAGTCCGAAAACAATTCCGAAAATTTTTCGGGTTTTGGTAGCAATGCGTTTTGGATTGTTCTGGCATACTCAATACTGCTAATCATCCTTTCGTTCTTATCGGCTATTATCTGTTGCGATTGTTCAAGGATTACGTTTTTTCGCTCAATCTCGTCGCGTTGGGCCAAAATTTCTTCCTGTTGCTGTTGGAGCTCCTCGTTTTTTTCAAGGATTTCCTTTTGGTGGTATTTGAGCTCCTCGTTTTTTAATTTGATTTTATTTAGATAGAATAGAATGAACCCAATTAGAATAGCGCCTAGACTAATTATTGTGATAAGTGAAGTTTTGACCACTTTTTCGCGCCTTAAACGTTCAGCGTATTCCGCTTCTTTTTTGGCTTCGGCAATCCGGTGTTCTTCCTGTTGGCGCTCAAACTTGTAAAAGAATTCCGCTTGTATGGATTTTCGGGTGTTATCCTCGTTAAATAGGCTATCGCGGGTTTCAATATACTTTTTGAAGTGGGAGTATGCCAATACAGTATTGCCTTGCTTGTCGAACAGTGTACTTAGCTGACGATGGGCATCGCTTTTAATTTCAAGCAGTTTATTTTTATCGGCAAGTTCAAAGGCTTGGCTGTAATGCTTTATGGCCTGATTGATGTTGCCTATAGCCTGGTAGTATTTCCCAAAGATTATTAGACACTCTGCAAGTCGTTGTGGGCTATTTGTACTTAAAAATGTATTATAAGCTAACTTTAAGTACTTCAAAACATCGTCAGTGGAGCCGTTTTCGATGTTAATGCCTGCCAGCTCATTGTAAATGGTTCCAATACCATCAAGGTCATTTGTACGGTTAGCGTAAACTAAAGCTCTGAGGTAGTAATCGGCGGCCTTTTGCAAATCGCCTTTTTTTCGGTAAACTTCGCCAATGTTTAGGTACGAAGTACCAATCCCTTCATCGCTCTTTAGGGTTTCCTCAATGGATAACGATTTGTTGTAGTATTCTAAAGCCTTATCGTAGATTTTTTGGTACAAATGAACAACTCCAATATTGTTGAGGACCGAGGAAATGCCAGGCAGGTAGTTAATTTTCTGGTAATTGGCCAAAGCCTTAAAGTAGTAGTCAAGCGCTGTGGGATAATCGCCTCTTAGCCGGTAAATTGCACCAATATGGTTTAGCGTGGAGGCTTCGCCCTTTGTATTCCCGGTTCGTTGGTAATACTCCAGCACATCGCCAAAATCGGCCATGGCGTTACTAAACTTACCATTAATTCTGTAAATTGATCCCCTACGGGTTAAGGCATCAATTTTATACCTGGTTAAGCCTAACTTATCGAAAAAGATTATTGCCTTGTCAATTATCAGCATACAGCTATCGTACTGTCCGGCATAGAATAAGCTATCAATTTGGTTGGAAAGCTGCGAGGCAAACAAGGAATCGCGCTGAAAGGTTAAGCGATCGTACTGAGTGTTTTGGGAATAAGTAGAACCGCTGATTAGCAATATAATCAGTAGTGACAAAATGTTGAAAGTTTTAGCTTTAGGGTACGGCATTACACTTTCACGACTATTAATCAAATTTAGCCATTTATTTACTTTTTTCTCTTATTGCAACTAATAATTGGTGTCAATTTTTGATTAAATTGCACTATGCGTTAACATAGTGTTGGTTTGAGGTGATAAATAAAAAAAACCGGCTGTGCCGGTTTGAGTCATTCGTTAGTAAGTTCGCTTTACTTTGCTTGGACTTTAGCCTTATCGCGTTTTTCCTTACGAACTTTTGATTTTTTTGGGCGGGTGTTGCCAAACGAACCCAAAAATATTTTACCCCTGCGGGTTTTTTTATCGCCTTTTCCCATGGTGTTATAGTATTAGTTTATTACTCAAAGTTGGCTGCAAAAATAAGCGATTATTTTATTTTATGTTCCATTTTCGGCAAAATTCTAAC
The DNA here is from genome assembly GCA_018056955.1 of Bacteroidales bacterium. Taxonomy (GTDB): domain Bacteria; phylum Bacteroidota; class Bacteroidia; order Bacteroidales; family Tenuifilaceae; genus Tenuifilum; species Tenuifilum osseticum. The sequence goes on from JAGPEQ010000019.1 coordinate 17,712, forward strand.
AAACATGTTCTTTAACAATGCTGAAAAACAACTAAAACGTTTGAAACTTTTATGGTTAAAGTAAACTATACAAAGTAACTTTGCACAAACTAATTTAAAATAATACAGCTATGAGCATATCACACATTGAACACATCGGTATAGCCGTTAAAAGTCTTGAGGAATCGATTCCTTTCTACGAAAAGGTACTGGGTTTAAAGTGTTACAATATTGAAGAGGTAAAGGATCAGAAGGTTAAGACAGCCTTTTTCCTGGTTGGCCAGACCAAAATAGAATTGCTTGAATCTACTGACCCTGAAGGGCCAATAGGAAAATTCATTGAGAAAAAGGGTGAGGGTATCCACCATATTGCTTTTGCTGTAAAAGATATTGAGGAGCAGTTAAAGCGCATGGAGGAGCAGGGAGTAACCCTTATCGATAAAGCTCCCCGTAAGGGTGCTGAAGGGCTTGATATTGCTTTCCTTCATCCGAAGTCAACCCTGGGCGTATTAACTGAGCTTTGCGAGGATAAAAATAAGTAAAAAACATCCCCAAACACCAAATATAACGATGAGCACACAGGAGCAAAAAATCAAAGAACTTATTGATTTAAGGGAAAAAGCAAAACTTGGCGGAGGCCCCAAGCGTATTGAGGCTCAGCATAAAAAAGGAAAATACACAGCACGCGAGCGTATCGATATGCTGCTCGATGAGGGTAGTTTTGAAGAGTTCGATATGTTTGTTTCGCACCGCTGTATCGATTTTGGTCTCGATAAGGAGAGCTACCTATCTGACGGTGTAGTAACCGGCTACGGCACCATTGATGGCCGATTGGTTTACGTATTTTCACAAGATTTTACAGTGTTTGGAGGCTCACTATCGGAGATGTTTGCCGCTAAAATCTGCAAGATCATGGATATGGCCATGAAAGTTGGTGCTCCGGTAATCGGTATCAACGATAGCGGCGGCGCTCGAATTCAGGAAGGAGTAAAAAGTTTAGGCGGATATGCCGATATTTTTCAGCGTAACATTTTAGCCTCGGGTGTTATACCCCAGATATCAGCCATTTTTGGTCCATGCGCCGGTGGGGCGGTTTATTCACCCGCTCTTACTGACTTCATCATCATGTCGCGTAATACCAGCTACATGTTTGTTACTGGTCCAAAGGTGGTTAAAACAGTAACCGGTGAGACTGTTACATCCGAGGAACTTGGTGGTGCTGGAGTTCATTCCACAAAATCGGGGGTTGCACATTTTGTATCCGAAACCGAGGAGGAAGGCATTATGCTTATCCGCAAGCTTTTAAGCTACCTGCCTCAAAACAACCTTGAGGAGCCACCCCTTATGCCCTGCAACGATCCTATCGATCGGTTGGAGGATGCCCTGAACGAGATTATCCCCGATAGCCCCAACAAGCCATACGATGTAAAAGACGTAATTGGGGCTGTTGTTGATAACGGCGAGTACTTGGAATTGCAGCGCGACTATGCACCCAATATTGTAACCTGTTTTGCCCGTTTCAACGGACAGTCGGTGGGCATTGTGGCCAACCAGCCCAAATACCTTGCCGGTGTGCTCGATATCAATGCTTCCCGCAAAGCTGCTCGCTTTGTAAGGTTCTGCGATGCATTCAATATTCCTATAGTTACACTTGTTGACGTTCCGGGCTTTTTGCCAGGTACCGGCCAGGAGTACAATGGTATCATAATTCATGGAGCAAAACTTCTTTACGCCTACGGCGAGGCTACTGTTCCTAAGGTTACTGTAATATTACGTAAAGCCTACGGCGGCGCTTACGACGTGATGAGCTCAAAGCACCTGCGTGGCGATATCAACTACGCTTGGCCAAGTGCTGAGATTGCGGTTATGGGACCCAAGGGCGCCATTGAGGTATTGCTTAGCCGTGAGCTGGAAACCATTGAGGATGAAAAGGCTAAGGTTGAGTTCCTGCTTCGCAAGGAACAGGAGTACAAGGAGAAATTTGCTAACCCATACGTAGCAGCCAAGTTTGGTTACCTCGACGATGTGATTGAACCGCGCAACACCCGTTTCCGCATCATCAGAGCGCTACAGTCATTGGCAACCAAAAAGGATACCAACCCACCAAAGAAACACTCTAACCTACCGTTGTAACCAAAATGATTGTAGCAATGATGAAAATGAAAAGATTGATTTTGGCTACAGTCCTTGTAGTTCTAGGGTTTGTTAGCGTAAACGCACAAAGCGTTTACGACCTCCGCATTAACGAGGTGATGTTAACTAACAAAACGAACTACATTGATAGCTATGGTGAGCGAAGTGCATGGATTGAGATAGTAAATACGGGCTACAATAGTGTTAACGTTGCGGGGTGTTTCCTTACCAACGACATCTCAAACCCCATGAAATACCGTATTCCATCGGCTGATCCCATCACGCTTATACCGCAACAGCAGTATTTGGTGTTTTTTGCCGATGGTAAAAGTGTTCATGGTACATTACACTTGAATTTTACGCTTGACAGCATCAACCGTTTTGTGGCACTTATTGCACCCGATGGCAGTACTCTGATTGATAGTGTTACCTTACCTGCAATTGGTATAGATAAGTCATTTGTACGATTGCCTAACGGAAAAGGGGAATGGCGGATTAGCGAACTTGCTACTCCAAACTCTACCAATGAACTTTTTGAGACTCATGTATCAACTGGTGAAAGGTTTGTAAAGTTTGACCCCTTTGGCGTAATTATGGCAATCATAGCAATGTCGGTTGTGTTCACTGCTTTACTAGTGCTATACCGTCTTTTTAAGTTGACTGCCAGGTTGGTTCAAAAGCCTATTCGCATTGAATTCCGAAAGTCTAAAGTTGCCAAGGCAGAGGCAGTGGAAGAAGTGGCTGAAGAGGTTCCGGGTGAGGTTTTTGCAGCCATATCAGCTGCGCTATACTTCTATGAAACCGAAAAGCACGACCATGAATCAACTGTACTTACCATTGAGCGGGTTTCGCGCCGCTATTCGCCTTGGAGTTCAAAACTTTATGGTTTGCAACAAACTCCAAATCGCATTATTGTTCATAGGAAATTGAATTAGTTAAAACGCTAACAATCACTCAAAATGAAAGATTTTAAGTTCAAGATAAATGGCAACGAGTATGTAGTTCACATCTCGAATGTTGACGGGAACATAGCAGAACTCGAAGTGAATGGAACGCCATACAGGGTGGAGCTCGATAAGGAGCTTAAGCAAACTAAAACGCCTAAACTTATTCGACCTGAGGCTGTGCCTGCAACCGACTCGCATCCCGCAGTAGCTAAGACAGTTAGCCCTGGTTCAGCTACCTCGGGTGCTGTTAAATCGCCCCTGCCAGGCGTTATACTCGATGTGCTTGTTAAGCCGGGTGATCATGTGAAAGTGGGACAGCGCTTGATAGTACTTGAAGCCATGAAAATGGAAAACAACATCGATTCCGATAAGGAAGGAAAAGTTGTTGAGGTTAAGGTTCGTAAAGGCGATTCGGTTCTTGAAGGTGATACACTTATAATAATTGGTTAGCCATGGAGCAAAGCGCAAGTTTTTTCTCGTTCCTGTTGGATAACTTAACCCAGTTTTTATCCTTTACCGGTTTTTCCAACTTCACTGTTGGTCACGGTATTATGATTGTTGTGGGGTTGTTGTTTATTTACTTAGCCATTGCCAAGGAGTTTGAGCCCATGCTTCTGGTTCCAATTGGGTTTGGTATTATTGTTGGAAATATCCCATTCACTCCGGGTTATCAGATAGGAGTTTATGAAAGTGGAAGCGTTTTAAACTACCTATACTTTGGTGTACTTAAAGGAATTTATCCACCGCTGATATTCTTAGGTATAGGGGCTATGACCGACTTTAGTGCGCTAATTTCAAACCCCAAGCTTATGTTAATTGGAGCTGCTGCTCAGCTGGGTATTTTTGGGGCCTATATGCTTGCCCTGTTACTTGGCTTTTCGCCGCAAGAGGCTGGTGCGATTGGTATTATTGGTGGTGCCGATGGACCAACGGCAATCTTCCTATCGTCAAAGTTAGCCCCGGAGCTTATGGGTGCTATAGCCATATCGGCATACTCATACATGGCGTTGGTGCCTGTAATCCAGCCACCCGTGATGAAACTCCTTACTACACAAAAAGAGCGTTTAATCCGAATGAAACCACCCAGACAGGTTTCAAAGCTTGAAAAAATTATGTTTCCAATTATTGGAATGCTGCTCACCACTTTCATTGTACCCTCAGGCTTACCATTGCTGGGAATGCTCTTCTTTGGAAACCTAATAAAGGAAAGTACTGTTACCAAGCGTTTGGCCGATACCGCCAAGGGGCCAATGATTGATATAGTAACCATTCTTATTGGTTTAACTGTTGGTGCATCAACCCAGGCCACTACTTTCCTTACCCCTAAATCGGTTGGTATTTTTGCGCTTGGCGCAGCCTCGTTTGTGGTGGCAACCTTTGGTGGAGTGATGTTTGTTAAGTTTTTAAACCTATTCCTCAAGGAGGGAAATAAAATTAACCCATTAATTGGTAATGCCGGAGTATCGGCTGTTCCCGATAGCGCCCGCGTATCGCAGATAGTTGGTTTGGAGTATGATAAAACCAACCACCTGCTTATGCATGCCATGGGTCCCAATGTTGCCGGGGTTATTGGTAGCGCAGTTGCTGCTGGTATCCTGCTCAGCTTCCTTGCCTAACATATAAGTATCCGATGATATAAAGCCCCGTTACCGGGGCTTTTTTTGTTTTTTCAATTTTTTTTATTCCGCAATGCAGCAAAAGGCATTAACTTGCAGTCTATATAGTAGATTTTGGTTTTATCGGCTTTATGGATATTTCAGGGCAGCTGGTTGAACGATGTCGACGTGGCGATAGTAAAGCTCAGTTTGAACTTTACAGGCTGTATGCCAGTGCCATGTTCAGTGTAAGCTGCAGGATAATACCCGATAAAATGGAAGCCGAAGATGCCATGCAGGAAGCGTTCTTTAAAGCATTCGACAAACTTGATACCTTCCGAAACGAGGTAACATTTGGGGCCTGGCTAAAGCGTATTGTGGTTAATACCTGTATCGACCATTTAAAACGCAAAAGGCTACTCACCGTTTCCATTGACGATACTCCCGGGGTATCGGCTCAGGCAAGCAATGATGACTATAGCCCCGAATCGGTTGAAGAGGTAAAAGTAGCCATGCAAAAGTTGCCCGATGGCTACCGGTTAGTTC
>JAGPEQ010000019.1:23011-36484 GCA_018056955.1 Bacteroidales bacterium
GCGATGTTGCCTTGGGCGCAATCATTCAGAGTTACCAGATTCGACTGGAAACCATGGAACGCGTTGAACAAGCTTTAAAACAGGCTCGAGAGTAAAAAAGTAGAAATCATTAAACTCAAACAATATGAAAAGTATTAGGTTTTTTCCGGTTGTTCTGTTGCTACTTGTTGCTAATAGCATATTAGCAAAAGTAATCCCTCAGACCAGGGAGTATAGCAAGGAATTCCAGGTTACCGATAAATCCAAATTGGTGGTTGAGAATAGGTTTGGTCAAGTAAACATCCAGAACTGGGATAAAAGTGCTATATCAATTTACGTGCAGGTTAAGGTTGACAATTCAAATGCAACCAGGGCCAAAGCCTTACTCGATGCCATTGAAGTTGAGCTTAGCCAGGAAGGTGATGTGGTAAAGGCCATTACCTCATTCAATGAGGAGTTCATAAGGTCAAACCGCAGAATGTTTAAAATGTCGAGCGATGAGTTGTCCATTGACTATACAATTAAAATGCCCAAGAATGTTGATGTTCAGATAGAGAATAAATTTGGCGATATCTATATCAATGAGTTAAACAGCCATCTTGCAGTAGAGCTGAAGTACGGTAATATCAAGATTGATAAGCTAACCCGGGGAGACTCCGAATCCCTCAATACCATTGATGTCAGCTATGGTAATGCATCTATTGTTGAGGCCAACTGGATTAAGACCCAGTTGAAGTATGGTAAACTCGAAGTACAGAAACTGGTTGCAGGGGTTGTTCTATCGCGATACTCAAAAATTAGCCTGTCGAACGTAAGTTCGTTAGTATTGGATTCCAAGTACGATAAGTATGAAATTGGACAGGTAAACAATCTGGTTGGTGAATCGGGATATACGGTTTTTAATATCGATGTCCTCAATAAAAAGTTTAACCTCAACGCCAAGTATGGTGATGTTAAGATTGCATCGGTAGATGCTAATTTTGAAAACATCAGCTTTAACGCTGCCTATACCGGATTAAAAGCTTCAATTCCATCTGGAACATCTTATTTGCTGAATGCAAATGTGTCGTTCGGGAAGGTTGATATTGGTAACGTACCAAGTAAACTTAATCGTATTGAGGGGAATACAACGGTTGAGCTATCGGGGGTTGTAGGCGAGTCCGCTAACCCAAAGGCAAGGGTTGAAATAAACATGAAGTACGGTAATGCAACGCTCTACTAGTGTCCCACCATTCATACCCAAAACCTAACAGTTAGGTGCTAAAATCCGACAGTTCGTCGGATTTTATTTTTTATTGGTGACCGATTTTTAGTTACTTTTGTTACATACCAAAAAACAGCGAATGCCTTTAATCTACAAAGATATTTTGTACTTCAAGTTCGATAATTTAACGCAATACCAATCCGTAATCACTCACTTTGTTTCGTCGCGTATTGGTTGCTGGGATGATGAGGATTTTACAATTGGCTTGAATGGTTACTTGGACAATAAAATTGTCCTTAGGAATAGGGAGTACCTTGCAACCAAGTTTGGATTTAAAGCAGCCGATTTTGTTTTTGCTGAGCAGGTGCATGGGGTTAAGGTTGAGGTTGTTACGCCAATGCAAAAGGGGAAAGGGGCTTTTAGCAAAAACGATGCCCTTCAGCATTCCGATGCATGGATTACCAACTATCCGGGAATTTGTCTTGTAGCCCAGGCTGCCGATTGCGTTCCCATTCTTTTCTACGACCCAGTGAATAATGCAATAGGTGCAGCCCATGCGGGCTGGAAGGGAACGGTTAATCGAATTGCAGCAAATGTGGTAAAGTCTATGATTAGCGAGTACGGAACAAACCCCGCCAACCTTTTAGTAGGAATAGGCCCTTCGGCAGGGCCATGCTGCTACGAAGTGGGCGATGATGTTGCTTCAGTTGTTAATAAAGAGTTTCCCCAAAAGTACGATCTTTTACTATACTATCCCGATAGGGAAAAGCCTGTTCTTGACCTTTGGCGTGCAAACCTTTATGCATTATTAGAGGTTGGTGTACCTGTGGGTAATATTGAACTAGCTGGTTTATGTACCATTTGCAATAACCATGTATTCTTCTCGGCTCGCTGTGGTGATAGAGGTAGGTTTGGCGGTGCCATAATGCTTAATGTGCTTGGCCAGAATTAACCTTTTTCTATTCTTATTGCTGGAAGTGGTTTGGGTTGAACTGTACATCTTGAATAGCCAGGAGGATATCACTTTAGGTTCTGGTAAATTTTTCACGCATAAGTTCTAAGCTATCAACTTGGTGTCATTTTCGAAAACAATGATTACCTTTATTTCGTATCAAAATAATATAGAGGTAAGTTATGCAGGCTACACGATATATTATAGTTATTCTTACCCTAGTGCTTTGTCAGCTGAGTGTAAATGCACAGAGTGTCAAGAAAAAGTATACAATTAGTAATAAACGAGTAATTGAACAGTACGAAAAAGCTCTGAGTTCATTTGACCGTTACGATTATATAACAGCTAAAAAGTTGCTAGTTGAATGTGTTCAGAAAGAGCCAAAGTTTATTGAGGCATACCTTGTGCTTTCCCAGGTTTACATGGGAATGGGGGAGCTTAACTTAGCCATTGAGAGTATTCTGAAAGCCCAAAGCATCGATAAAGATTTTCATCCAAGAGCCTACTACATTTTGGGGTTGCTTTACTTTTCAACAGGGGAGTACCAAAAGGCGCTCAACAGCTTCGAAACTTTTTTGACATACAAAGATAAAAGGGCAACCATGAACGATTCGGCACGCAAAATGATTGAGAAGTGCCAGTTTGCCCTAAATCAGATTGCCAACCCGGTTCCTTTTGTACCAAAAAATATAGGCGAAGGGGTTAATTCCGATTTGGATGAGTACTGGCCAAGCCTTTCGGTCGATGAGCGTACACTGGTTTATACCGTTCGCTTGCCCAAGAATCCCGATAAGGGAATCAAGGGAACCAAGTGGCAGGAAGACCTTTACATTTCCTACAGAAATGAGGACGGTCAATGGGGAAGAGGAGAGCCTGTAAAATCACCCCTGAACACCGAGTTTAATGAAGGAGCCCAAGCGGTTTCGTCCGATGGCAAGACCATATACTTTACAATTTGTCGCGGAGTATGTAATTTATACCAATCGGTTCTAGAACCCGATGGATTTTGGAGTTTGCCGCAGAAATTACCAGCTGCCATAAATTCTGAAAGGTATTCGGAAAAGCAGCCTTCCATATCCCCCGATGGTAAAACGCTATACTTTGTAAGTAATAGGCCGGGTGGCCTTGGTAAGTTCGATATATGGAAGTCAGAGCTTAAGCCTGATGGTACCTGGGGAAACCCGGTGAATTTGGGTGATGTGATTAATACCAACGAGAGTGAACAATCGCCTTTCATCCATTTCGATAATAAAACTCTATACTTTTCATCGTCGGGCCACATGGGGATGGGCGGTCACGATATCTTTGTAAGTCGGCTCGATAGTAACGGTGCCTGGACAAAGCCGGTCAACCTGGGTTATCCAATTAACACCCATCGCGATGAGGATGGCTTAATTGTAAATGCTAGGGGTAACATAGCCTACTATTCCACTGACATCAAACCGGAAAATGGACGGGATATTTTCACCTTTGAACTTTATCCCGAGGTGCGTCCAACTCCAACATCGTATGTTCTTGGTACTGTGCGAAACAGTAAAACCCTTGAGCCAGTTGAGGCGAGCATTAAGCTGGTCGATTTAAAGCTTGATAGGGTTGTAATGGATATAGTTTCCGCATTGAAGGGTGAGTTCCTGGTTTGCCTACCAGTAAGCAATAGGTACGGTTTGTTTGTTTCGGCATCGGGGTATCTTTTCCATTCCGAGCATTTCGATTTGACAGAATACTACTCTTTCGATAAGCCATTAAAGCTTGATGTTCTACTGCAACCCATTGAAAAGGATGAGGTGATAACCCTCAGGAATATCTTTTTTGCATTTGACTCGTACGAGCTATTACCCGAATCGAGACCTGAGCTAAACTACCTGTTGGACATTCTTAAACGTAACCCCGAAATGAGGATTGAGATTAGCGGGCACACTGACGATACGGGAAGTGCCGAGTACAACCTGAAGCTATCCGAGCAGCGCGCAAAAGCAGTGGCCGACTACCTAATTTCGCAAGGGATTGATTCGGCAAGGCTGAAGTGGGTTGGATATGGTAAAAGCAAACCGGTTGCCCCTAACAGTACGCCTGAGGGTAGGACGCTGAACCGCAGAACGGAGGTCAAAATTCTTTAGGTGGCTTATGGTTTTATATGAGTTGACATTATTTAACGGTTTTGAACCATATTTCTCATTACTGTATTGTAATTGTTGAAATAACAATATAACTTCGCAAGCCTTAAAAGTTTAATAGCAAGATACTGTATGATAGATGTTTAACTTAGCAATATCTGGTAAAGAGAGATGAGAAAATGGCGCATTGAGGATTCAGCCGAACTCTACAATATCAACGGCTGGGGGGTAAAGTACTTTTCGATTAACGAAAAGGGAAATGTAGTGGTTACCCCAAAAAGTAATGGCGTGGAGATTGACCTGCGCGAACTGGTTGATGAGTTACAGGTTCGCGATGTGGCTGCGCCCATGCTAATTCGTTTCACCGATATTCTCGACAATAGAATCGAGGATATGTCGCGCTCGTTCAAGCAGGCAGCCGAGGAGTACGGCTATCAGGGTAAAAACTTCATCATTTACCCCATTAAGGTTAACCAGATGCGCCCTGTGGTTGAGGAGATTATCAACCACGGTAAAAAGTTTAATATTGGACTGGAGGCTGGCTCAAAGCCAGAACTTCATGCAGTTATTGCAAGTAACCCCGATAACGAGTCGCTGATTATCTGCAACGGTTACAAGGATGAGGATTACATTGAGCTGGCTCTGCTTGCCCAAAAGATGGGGAAAAAGATATTTATTGTAGTTGAAAAGCTCAATGAGCTGAAGGTAATCAATAAAGTCTCACAGCGACTTAAAATTAAGCCAAACCTTGGCATTAGGATTAAGTTGGCTAGCTCCGGTAGTGGCAAATGGGAGGAGTCAGGTGGCGATGTCAGCAAGTTCGGGTTAACATCCAGTGAGCTCCTACAAGCTCTGGATTTTCTGGATAAGAATGACCTAAAGGGTAGCTTAAAGCTGGTTCACTTCCACATTGGAAGCCAGGTAACCAAAATCAGGCGTATAAAAATTGCCCTGCGCGAGGCATCGCAGTTTTACGTTCAGCTTCGCTTAATGGGCTATAACGTAGAGTTTGTTGATATTGGTGGTGGACTAGGTGTTGACTACGATGGAACCCGCTCATCAAACAGTGAGAGTAGCATTAACTATAGCCTTCAGGAGTACGTAAACGACTCGGTATCAACCCTGGTTGATGCCAGCGATAAAAATAACATTCCGCACCCCAATATCATTACTGAATCCGGCAGGTCGTTAACTGCACATCACTCCGTGCTCATTTTTGAGGTACTGGAAACTGCTTCGCTTCCCTCTTGGGATGAGGATGATGAGCTACCGGCCGATGCCCATGAACTGGTGGTGGAACTTTATGAGCAGTGGAGCAAGCTAAACCAGTCCAGAATGCTTGAAACTTGGCACGATGCCCAGCAAATCAGGGAGGAGGCACTCGACCTGTTTAGCCTTGGCATGCTCGACCTTAAAACCCGTGCGCAAATCGAAAAGCTTTTCTGGTCAATTGCCCGCGAAACCTTTGAGATGACCTCACAGCTTAAGCATATACCCGATGAGCTAAAATCGTTGCCTAAACTCTTAGCCGATAAGTATTTCTGTAATTTTTCGCTGTTCCAGTCGTTGCCCGATGCCTGGGCTATCGATCAGGTGTTCCCCATTATGCCTATTCAGCGTTTAAACGAAAAACCCGACAGGGTTGCCACCATACAGGATGTAACCTGCGACTCCGATGGTAAGATTGATAACTTTATTTCAACCAAAAATATTTCGTATTTCCTACCGGTTCACTCCATCAAGTCCAACGATTCCTATTACATTGGAGTATTCCTTGTAGGTGCTTACCAGGAAATACTGGGTGACCTCCACAACCTGTTTGGCGATACCAATGCTGTTCACGTATCGGTTGACGATGAAGGGTATAGCATTGATCAAATAATTGATGGTGAAACTGTAGCTGAGGTGTTGGAGTATGTACAGTACAACCCAAAGAAAATGGTTCGTACCCTGGAAACCTGGGTTACCAGCTCGGTTAAAGCTGGGGTTATTTCGCCTAAGGAAGGAAAGGAATTCTTGTCCAATTACCGCTCAGGCTTATATGGGTACACTTACCTTGAGTAAATTTGCATAGAATAGGATATAAAAGCCCACATAGGTGGGCTTTTTTCTTTTCTGGTTTCAAGTTCGTTAGTTGAAAAAATCAATTGAAGAATCGACTAATAAAATCTAATCATCTCGTAACTTCGGAATGAAAGATTTTGATAAATCGGGATTATCTCGATAATTATGTAATTTTTATTGTGTATGTATTGACTAATCTCTTCAAAAAGCTTACAGTGTTCCTATTTTTTGCCTCGATGAGTTAGTTAATTCAGAACACTTAGATTGTTAAGATTTACACTGCATAACAATTTGAAAGTAATTTAGTTGATAGCAGACAATTGTTTGTTGTTAGTAAAAACAGAATTCAGTCTTCATGTCATGCTGAGCCCAGTCGAAGCATCTCTTAGTACCTTCAACTCTTCTTTAATGCGATTCCTCAACCAACACGGTGTACCATACGCAGTGGCATAAAAGCCTGACCCGGCAATGGGTCGGGGGTGGAACGTGGCGGTGGGCCTAGTAAGCGATACCACATGAGTCACGCCACAGGCGTGGCGAATTGTATCGCGTGGCAGCTCCACCCACGGGGTACCCATCGGGTCGGGCTTTTCAGCCTTGATTTTCTTTGGTTCTTTCTTGTATCAAGACAAGAAAGAACGTGTAAATTGCTCTTTATAATGCTTTTCTTCTGCGATGCAACACTTTCCCCTTGCTCTCTCGAAAATGTATTGCGTGCATCGCTATACATGTGGGAATAATCATGGAGTTACAAATATTACGCCCCTACAGGGCTGGAAACGGTGCTCATTGTTGTTCGTGAATCGTTATCCGCGAATACCGTATCATTCACTCTGTGAAACAACGTGTTACATTGTGAAACTCTGTGATACCAGTTTAGTTGATAGTTGATGGTTGATGGTTGTTAGCAGAAGAGAATTTAGCCTTGATGTCATGCTGAGCTAGCCCAAGCATCACTTTGTACCTTCATTCACTTATTAATGTGATTTCTCGATACTGCCTATTCCGTGTATCAGGACTAGACACCGTTTAACGGTTAACGGCTCACGGTTCACGTTTAACGGACTAGAAATTCTTCTAACTTCCTCTAACTCCATCATATTCTTCTTATTCTGATTCATTCCGATTCATTCCGACTTATTCAGGTTCATTCCACCTCATTCCTCTAAAATCAGGCAAGTTGGATTTGTTAATTCATGGAACTTCTGTTTAGCTAATTACAGGTTCTTTTCAAGAAAAACTTTAACGTGTTCAGGCGTAGATGGGCGCGATAGAATATTCAACTTTTTATCAACTATAAACATTTTAGGGGTTTCGTCAACATTGTATTTTAAAATTACCTTACTATTGCTATCGTAAGGAATTCTGATATTCTTCCAGTGCAGCTCATTTTGTTTGATGAAGTTTTGAAAGGCATCGTCCTCATCGTCAATGCATATTGCTATAACATCAAAGCCTTTACCCTGGTATTGCTTATAGGTTTTATAGATTTGTGGTACGCTTTCGATGCAGTGGGGGCACCAAACTGACCAGAATAGAACCAAAGTGTATTTTGATGTGCTATTTGATAGTTTTATCGATTTTTTCTGACCCACTGGCTTAAATGTAAAGTCGAATGCTTTTTTCCCGGGCATTAGCCCCGCTTCAAGGACAAGTTTTGCTTTGAGTTCGGGGTCGTTAAAAATGGGGCAGATCTTATTTTCGTTCAGCTGCTGCAGGGTTGATATCACTCCATAGTAGTCCGACTCAGCAAAACCGTTACAAAGTGAGCTTAATAGTAACGATTTAATTTCGGAATGCATGGGCAGGTTAAATAGTTTTTGGATGTATTCCGATAAAACAGAGTCCTGTTCTTCCTTGGTATAGTTGCCCTCGCATAGCAAGTTTTCCAGGTAATCCCATAATCGGGGTATAAGTCTAGGCAAAAAATGTATGTCGGGATTGGTAAGGTCAATTCCTTGCCACCATATTTCGGATAGCTCTTTTTTCACTGAGCATTCATCGCCCTGGGTAATCGGTTGGGGTGTCAGCTCAAGCCTTATGGCTGACGATACCAGCGAACTATTGGCTTTTGAAGCAAGCGCATTACCCTGCATATACAGGTCGAAAGCTGTTCGTTGATGCTCGTTTTCGAGCATTTGGCTAAACATAGTTGGTTCAGTGTAATACTTACGGAGCGATTCTATTAGCCACATTTTTTGCTCAGCCTTTTGCCTTAGCTTTCTGAAGTTTATAAAAACTTCGTTCTCGGCCGATTGTTTTACCTTTAAGCTATCCTCAACGGCAAATGAATAGGTTTCAAAGCGCACAATGGTATCGGTTGAAACAATAAAATCGAACGAGGCCCCTTTCCCTACCGATACCTTGTAAATTCCTTTAGGTGTATCTGCAGGGACACTAAAAGTGTAAACACCATCGGGGGTTGGTTTGCACGAGTCCACTTCAATCTGATTTTTACCCTCGTAACGCGATACTATTGCCGTGCTACCAATGGATTGGTGAACCTTTAACTCAACCCTTACTTGTGCATGACATGTAATTGAAATTGCCGCTATTACCGTTGATGCCAATACCGATAAATGATTTTTACCCATATTTTACGCTATTTAAGCAGATACTTTGCCAGTTTACTTTTTAGTTCCTGAGGTTTGAAAGGTTTAAGCACAAAATCGTTCATACCGATGCCAAAAATACGTTGCTGCACATTGAGTAAAGCAGAGGCGCTAAGGGCAATTATTGGAATTGAGGCTTTGGCCTTATTGTGTAACTTGCGGATGGCCTTAGCTGCCTCGTAGCCGTTCATTTCGGGCATTTCAAGGTCCATTAGAATTAAATCGAAATCATTCTGTGCTAAACAGCTCAAGGCCTCACGCCCATTGCTTGCATGCTCAAAATCGATACCCCAGTTGGTAAGGAAACGTTTAACAATGAACGTGTTGAGTTCATTATCCTCCACAATCAGAACCCGATGTTTCCCGGGTGGAATGTTGATCTCTACTGTATCATCGGTGGGTTGAACTGTTCCAACTTTGAACGGGATGGTAAAAAAGAAACTTGACCCTTTGCCTTCGTCGCTTTCAAGGCTAATTTCACCACCCATCAGTTTTACAATTCTTTGGGAGATGGCTAGACCTAAACCAGTGCCGGTAGCTCTAAACTTACCCTCATGTACCTGGGTAAACTCATTAAAAATATCAACCTGCATTTTCTTAGGAATTCCAATGCCGGTATCGGATACAGTAAACCTAATTGTACTGATTTCCTTGTTTTTTTCAACGAGTTTGGCGGTGAAGCTAATTTCGCCCTTCTCAGTGAATTTTATGGCATTCCCAATAAGGTTGGTAAGAACCTGATTTAAACGAACCCGGTCGCCAATGAGTGGGGTTGGAATATTGGTGTCAATGTTATAGGTCAGGGTTAAACCCTTGCTCGATGCCATTTTAGCAAAAGTGCTGTATAGCCCTTTAAACAAATCGTTGATGTCAAAGTTGGATTGAAGTAAATCGAGCTTATGGGCTTCAATTTTACTGTAATCTAGTATGTCGTTCAGGAGCGAAAGTAGATTCTCAGCTGCGTATTTAAGGGAGTTTAGGTTGTCAACCTGCTCGGGTTTTGGATCCTCATCAATTAAAAGGTTTGCCATACCTATTATGGCGTTCATAGGCGTACGAATTTCATGACTCATAGTTGAAAGGAACTTTTCCTTAGCTTGGCTTGCCTTTTCGGCAAGTTCTTTGGCTTTACGGAGTTGTTCCTCGTTCAGGTGCGACTCGTATGAGGCCGACAGGATATTTGACATGGTTAAAAGGAAATCCCTGTCGTCGGCGGCTTTAACCTTATCGCCGTAAGGGTAGTCAACTGCAAAAATGCCTTGGCATTTCTCTTTTACACGAATGGGGAAGAGCAGTAAGTGTTGGCTGCTGGTTAATTTTTTAAGGTTGTCGTACGAGGGCATGGTTGAGCCGGAAATGTCGAAAATTACTTTGTTCTCCTGCTGGAAATGTGAAGTAATGCTGGTGTAGTTATCGGAGTAGTATACCCGGAGTGGTTCAGCCAAATCATTAGCCGTACTTGAACAACAAGTAAAAATATCAAAATCACTTTCACTACCAATAAGGATAAAGGCCTTTCGTAAACCAATTTCGCTTACAATAAGGTTTAACGATTCGTTTGCCTGCTTTGAAAAAGGGAGGTTTTTGTTAAAAACGTACGAAACCTTTGTGAGCAGTATTTGCCGGTCGAGGTGTTTCTGGATTTTTATTTGGTTAATTTTTTGGTCGGTTATTTTTCGTGCTATCCCAGTAATGGCAATTACCTTTTTGTTCACATTAAACACAGGTGTTAGCTGAAATTCCCACCATTCCTCAATTCTGCGTTCGCCTTCACGAATCTCCCATTTTACAGTTTGCTTGCTTTTTAGCACCTCGTTTTCCTTCTGTTTGAGAGTATCGAGAAGTGGCGAGGGCCAAGGTTCAGTATCTACCTTGCCCAAAATTTGATCATCGGTGATTCCAAAGTGGTTGGTGAACTTTTTGTTCACTAGCAAATAGCCACATTTGCTATCCTTGAGCCAGGCAATGAAAGGTAAATTATCAATTGTTCCTCTTAGCTGTGCTCTACTACGGGCAAGCTCTTCTTCAACCTGTTTACGGTAGGTTATATCGCTCATGGCAACAAGCAAGCAATCGGTGCCCTGTATGTTGATAATCTCAGCGGAGAGAAGCGTTGTAAAGGTTTCACCCTTTTTATTAACTATCTCCACCTCAATTTTATCGACCCTGTTCTCCCGCTTTACAGCATCAATCAGCTCATTGCGCCGTTCAATCTGCTTAAATATTCTAAGTTCCGATGATTTTTGCCCAACAACTTCAGAGTAATCGTATCCTATCTTTTCCAAAAACGCTCTGTTTGCATCAATGTATGTACCCTCGTTAAGGGTGCTAATGGTCATCATTACAGCACCAGAATTGAATGCTTTGAAGAACTTTTCTTCCGATTGCTTAATGGCCGCTTCGGCCTCAATGCGTTCAGTAATGTCACGTGCAATAACAAATACAACATCGCGCTTGCGCCAGTAGCCCTTTATCATTCTAACTTCAAGCGGGAGAGGCTTTCCGTTTTTACGCACAAACTCAGTGATGTATAGTTTGCGGTCGCCATCAAAAACTTCCATAAGCGAGGTTATGGCTATACCTCTTTCACTCTCGGCATGTAGTTTGACAAACGACTCAAGCAGTATCTCGTGTTCATGATGCCCAAGGGCGCTCAGAACGGCGTTGTTTATTTGTACAATGTTATAGTTGTGGTTAACGATAAAAACTAAATCGCCAAAGGCGTTCACGAGCATGCTCAGGTTCTGCTCCTGGTTGGCCATGCTCTCCTCTGCTTCCTTTTGTTGGGTAATGTCGTAGCTAGTACATAGGAGTGCCGGCGATTCCTGCCAATCAATTATTGAAAAAATGGTTTTAATCCATTTTAGCTCGTTATAGCGGGTTAGAATACGCAGGGTAAAGCTGTTGGATGTGTGCTTGCGGATTTCGGCAAAATCGTTGTTGAACAGTATTTTAACCAGCTTTCTGTCCTTGGGGTGAACCACGTCAAGGAAAAGTATTTCGTTGAGTTCATCCTGTGCATAGCCGGTTAGCTTAGTAAAACTTGGATTGGCAAAAACCACCCTAAAGTTCTGGATTAGGTATATGCTGCTCTCGTTCTGAAAGATTAAGGGTATCAGAAAGTTGGAATCAAAATTATCCCAATTACTGTAGGAGTTATTATTTTGGCTATCAGAGCTCATACTTACCGTGGCAAAATCCCGCAAAAGTTACAAAAAAATGTTTACAGTTTGTTGCTTCGCATAATTTGGCCTCTTGTTCATATCATTAAAATTATTATTTTAGTGAAAAAATTGGGGTTACGAATTTTCTCTTTTTAAGATCTTTGCTAAAACAAAATAAACCTCAAAATGTAAAAAAAAACGATGATATTGATAATTTAATTGATTTTTGTTCAAATATTTAATATTGTGATAATCAAAAAGATTGCTTTTTACATTGTGATAGCAACTATATTTTTCTTCCTTACAAATGGCAGTTGCGATAAAACAGAATGTGGAGAATTCTGGTTTATAAACCGTACTACACATAGGGTGAAAATTAATTCATATACATATTTCGGTTTAATAACTGATATGAGTTATGAAATACAGCAAATTGATTCCATATCAAAAGTTACCTGCGACATGGGCATGCCTTCGAATCCTTTTACATCAAACTATTTTCAGGTAGATTCTATAGTTATTGTGTTTGATGATACTCTTTCAATAAACATATTTAAATATTTAGAATACAATCCCATGAACTTTAAAGTTCGGAAAAAGAATAAATTTGTTTATGAAATTACCGATTCGCTTTATTGCAAAACTCTTGAAATAAACGGGTACTCAAGTAAAATTGTTTCCCTACCAGTAAACGGCAGGGGGACTTTAACTCAATTTGAATAGTTCAGTGCCAAAATTATTACTAAAAGCTCTAAGGGGCTTACTAATAAAAAAAAATGCATACTTTTTTAAATTTTAAAAGCGATGAAAGCATATAAATTATACCTATTTGCTGTAATTGTATCCTTTCTAAATTCTTGTGGAGATAAGGATGTATGTGAAGATTACAGGTTTGAAAATGCCACGGATCATAGGGTATATATCCGGTCCTGCTGCGGGGAAGCAACTGACAGCAAGACATCCCTTAGCATTGGACCTAAGAGTAGCGCTACATTAACCAGTTGTGGTTTAGGTTATGCTCAATTCGTATATAATGGAGTTAGTAGATGTGCAGTGGATAAAGTAATAATTATTTTTGACGATACGCTGGAGTTCAACACGCAGGAGTTTTGGGAGTTTGACCTATTAAATCCTTTAAATTACCAGCGCAGGAATAAGGAGTACATTTACGAAATAAACCAGTTGCACTACCAAAAAGCGCTTGAGGTGAACGGGTACTTAAAGTAAAACGGTCTCCCTGCCAGTAAAAGGCAGGGAGCGTTTAGCTAAACTTGAACAGCGACAACAGATTTGAAATGAGTACGCCGTACACCCCATCGGTTCTAAAACCAAAGCTCAAGGTTGGGTATTACCACCACGACCACTGGAGGGATATTAATGGCAG
>JAGPEQ010000020.1 GCA_018056955.1 Bacteroidales bacterium
TCGCCGAAGCATCTCTTTGTGCCTTTAATCCTTTATTCCTTTTGATTGGTTTTCAAACAATCGCTCTTTGCCATGCATTTTTATTGCGATGCAACCTTTCTGAGCTGTTCTTTGGAAAAAGTATTGCGTGCATCGCATCACATGGGAGTAATCATAGGGTTACAAACATTACGCCCCTACGGGGCTGGAAACTTTGTTCGTGAAACTAATGTCATGTGAGCGCTAGCGAAACATCTCATTAGGTCGGTCAGAGATCCTTCGCTGCGCTCAGGATGACAAGCAGAGTTGATAGTTGATGGTTGATAGTGAAAAAAAGCATTTCACTAAACACTAAACTCCAAACACCCCTAAACACTATATACTGCACACTATTCAATATATCCTTCGTTTTACAGAATGACAAAAGGAGTTTATAAACGAAATTGGATTAAGATCTAATATCGAACGGTAGGGTCTAAAAAACCTAAAAAAAATCTAAATAAAAAAAGACAGGCCAAAAGCCTGTCCTGTATATGGTTAGGTATTAGTAAGCAATCACAGCGTTCCTCTACTGAAACCTAAGTGTTGAAAATGTTGTTGAAAATTTTTAACTTTACTGCGATTATTTCCAATCCTTACTAATACCTGAACCATTTGAAATCCCCGGCTGTGAAGTCGGGGGTTTCGCTTTATTTGAGCGCAAAACTAGCCAAAAGTTTAATCCTCATTCCTGGCAATTTTATGTTGTAAAGTAGTTTTAACGTTTTTTTCAACAGGACAGGATTGCTATGCAACTATTTGGTATTTTTGTAAACGTTCCGGAAAACTAATAAACGGTGAGCAAGGAGAATGATATAAATATTGTGGAAACTCCGCTGATGAAGCAGTACTTGAGCATCAAACGTAACCACCCCGATGCCATACTGCTTTTCAGGGTTGGCGATTTCTATGAGACATTTGGTGAGGATGCCATTAAAACCTCGGAGATTTTAGGGATAACCTTAACCCGCCGGGCAAACGGTGCTGCATCGTTTGTTGAACTTGCCGGATTTCCACACCATGCCCTTGACACCTATCTGCCAAAGCTTGTACGTGCCGGCCAAAAGGTGGCAATTTGCGAACAGCTCGAGGACCCCAAAAAAGCCAAAACCATAGTAAAAAGGGGAATTACTGAACTGGTTACCCCCGGCGTTTCGTACAACGATAATGTTCTGGAGCGTAAGGAGAACAATTTCCTGGCTTGTGTCTATCTCGATAAAAAAGCGGGAGGAGTGGCTTTCCTTGATATATCCACCGGTGAGTTTTACACTTCCGAGGGAAATTTGGACTATGTCGATAAGCTTATCAACAACTTTAAGCCCAAGGAGATACTTGTTGAACGAACAAAGTACAAGGAGTTCCTCGAGCAGTTTGGAAGCAAACATTATGTAACACGGCTCGACGAGTGGGCCTTTAACGAGGATGCTGCTCGCGAAAAACTGACAAAACACTTTAAAACCCAATCACTAAAAGGGTTTGGTGTCGAATCGTTGCAGTTTGGAATTACCGCTGCTGGCGCCATACTCTACTACCTTGATGTTACCCAACACACACAAATAGGACACATTCAGAGCATTTCCCGTATCGACGAGGATAGCTTTGTATGGATTGACAGGTTTACCTCGCGCAACCTGGAGCTGTTCAGCTCCATTAACGAGGGAGCCAAAACTTTCATTGAGGTTATCGATAAAACCTCATCGCCCATGGGTGCCCGCCTGCTGAAGCGTTGGGTAGCCTTACCCCTAAAAAATACCGACTCCATTAACGATAGGCTAAACGTTGTTGAGCTATTTGTTAACAACGAGGATATGCGCGCTACCCTTACCGACAAGATAAGGGATATGGGCGATGTGGAACGAATCATTTCAAAGGCTGCGGTGGGTCGTATTCAGCCCCGCGAGATGGTACAGCTAAAAAATGCCTTAAGCCTGATTGATGAGGTTAAAACCATCTGCGACCAAAGCGCTGAACCCACGCTGCTTCGCATATCGGAGCAGCTGAACCCCTGCCACCGCATACGCGAGCGCATTGAACAGGAAATTGTCCCCGATGCTCCCATGATGCTTGGAAAGGGTCAGGTGATTGCAAAAGGTGTTAACGCTGAGCTCGACGAGTTACGCGATATACTTTACTCCGGCAAGGAGTACCTCTTAAATATCCAGCAGCGCGAATCGGAGCGAACGGGAATACCATCGCTTAAGGTTAACTTCAACAACGTTTTTGGCTACTACATTGAGGTTAGGAACACCCACAAGGACAAAGTTCCAGCGGATTGGATTAGGAAACAGACCCTTGTATCGGCGGAGCGCTACATTACCCAGGAGCTAAAGGAGTATGAGGAGAAAATTCTTGGCGCTGAGGAAAAGATTTCCGAGCTGGAGCAAAACCTTTACCAGAACCTGGTTCACAGCCTTGCCGAGTATGTGGGCTCCATACAGCTTAACGCATACCTCATAGCTCAGCTCGACTGCCTGCTATCATTTGCCCACTGCGCAGTTGAGTTCCAGTACAACCGCCCCCAGGTTAACCTCGACGATGTAATTGATATTAGGCAGGGACGACATCCGGTTATTGAGCGCATGCTGCCGGCAGGCGAGCAATACATAGCCAACGATGTTTACCTCGACACACGCGAGCAGCAAATTATCATAATTACTGGACCCAACATGGCCGGAAAATCGGCATTGCTAAGGCAAACCGCCTTAATTGTGCTTATGGCACAAATGGGCTCGTTTGTTCCCGCCCAAGCGGCCTCAATTGGTGTAGTCGATAAGATATTCACTCGTGTTGGGGCATCGGATAACCTGTCGCTTGGCGAATCGACTTTTATGGTGGAGATGCAGGAGGCTGCCAGCATCCTGAACAACATCTCACCCCGGAGCCTGGTGCTACTCGATGAGATTGGTCGTGGAACATCAACCTACGATGGCATTTCAATTGCCTGGGCAATTGTTGAGTACCTGCATGAACACCCCAGCGCAAGGGCAAAAACCCTCTTTGCCACTCACTACCACGAGCTGAACGAGATGGAAAAATCGTTCCCACGTGTTAAAAACTACAATGTAACCATAAAAGAGGTCAACAACCAGGTTATCTTCCTGCGGAAGCTGGTTAGGGGTGGCAGCGAGCATAGCTTTGGAATACACGTAGCCCGTATGGCCGGTATGCCCCCGAGCGTGGTAAAACGCGCCAACGAGATACTTGCTGAGCTGGAGAGTTCCACCCAACGCCAATCGCTAAGCAAACCGGTTGATGAGCTTGGCACCCACCGTGAGGGCTACCAGCTAAGCATCTTCCAGCTCGAGGACCCCGTACTAAAGCAAATACGCGACCAGATTAAAAAGATTGATATCAACAACCTTACTCCCATTGAGGCGCTGAATAAGCTGAATGAGATTAAACGCCTTACCGGGCTTTAAACCTAATCCCAAATACCCTTTACACTCAGGTAGCGCTCACCAGTATCGTAGGCAAAGGTTAAAATTCTTAGGTTGGACTGCTTTACTGACAGCAGTTTTTTAACGGCAGCAATATTTGCTCCGGTTGATATCCCAGCTAAAATCCCTTCGGTTCGGGCAAGTAACCGCATGCATTCAATCGCCTCATCGGCTTTTACCGTAATTATTTCATCTATCACACCACGGTCGAGGTTTTGGGGCACAAAGCCAGCCCCAATCCCCTGAATGGGGTGCGGAGCCCGTTGCCCACCGGAGAGAACAGGCGAGTCGAACGGCTCAACTGCAATTACCTGAATGTTGGGGAATGCTTCTTTAAGTGTTCGACCAACGCCGGTGATATGCCCGGCAGTACCCACCCCGGCCACAACCATATCGAGTCCATCCGGAAAATCGGCTAAAATCTCCTTGGCTGTGGTAAGTGAGTGTGTGTTTGGATTGGCAGGGTTGGCAAACTGCATGGGCATCCATGCCGATGGCAGTTGAGCCATAAACTCCTTTGCTTTATCAATTGCGCCCTGCATACCCTGCGCTGCTGGCGTTAGTATAATCTCGGCTCCGTAAGCTTTTAGTATTACCCTTCGCTCAACCGACATGCTCTCAGGCATGGTCAGTATCAACCTATAGCCTTTTACAGCCGCAACCATGGCAAGGCCAATCCCGGTATTACCCGATGTTGGCTCAACTATAACACTACCCGGTTTTAAAAGTCCTTTCCTTTCGGCATCCTCAACCATTGCCATGGCAGCCCTATCCTTGATACTACCGCTCGGATTGCGCCGCTCATCCTTAAGCCAAACCTCAGCGTTTGGGAAAAGCCTGCTAAGCCTAATGTGTGGGGTTGCTCCAATTGATTTATCGATACTCAAGTATTTCATCTATCACTTCATTTTATGGTTAAACTTTCCCTGTTGTACAATCACTTTGCTCTCATGGTAAACCATTGAGAAGGGCGGAACGCTTTTGATAAGCCATACATTCCCGCCAATTACGCTATCATGTCCAATCACGGTCTCGCCCCCAAGTATGGTGCTGCCTGCGTAAATAATCACATCGTCCTCAATGGTGGGATGGCGTTTTGTGGCCGAAAGGCTCTTCGATACGCTTAGCGCGCCTAGGGTTACGCCTTGGTACAGCTTTACCCGCTGGCCTATTATGGTTGTTTCGCCAATCACTACTCCTGTTCCATGGTCGATACAGAACTCCTGCCCAATGGTTGCTGCCGGATGAATATCAATGCCTGTTTTACTATGTGCGTACTCGGTAATCATCCTTGGCAAAATGTTTACCCCTACCCTATGCAGTAGGTTTGCAAGGCGGTAATGGGCAATGGCAAAAAATCCGGGGTATGCAAGCAGTACCTCCTCAAGGCTTTGTGCTGCTGGGTCGTTCAGGTAGATAAAGTTTGCATCGTGGCTAAGTGTATCAAGGACACCTTGGAATCCTTGGTAAACAATTTCCAATTGCCTTTGGCATTGACTGGTATCGGGATTAAAATACCGTAACGCCTCGTAAAGTTTACTGTAAGGCTTTTCTGTATCAACCGTCTGTCCGGCACCAAGCAAACTCTCAACAACCAGCTCTGTAAGGCTATCGCTTAAGTCCTCAACCATTCGGCGGGTTTCAATGTAGTTAAGTTTGTTCCTTTCCATAAAATCAATCTGTTTATCGTTTTAGTAGCTAAAAGCCATATAAAATGAAAAAGCCCCTCCGTGTATGTACCGGAAGGGCTTGAGTTATGGATTGAGTTAACTAGTAATCAACATCGCGCATAGCAATTCCCCTGCGGTACAAACCTATACCACATACAACAACAGGTTGCAGCTATGCTTACAATGTTTCTCATACCACAAAGATAATTAAATCCGAATTCGTCAACTGAAACAATAATTAAATGTTTTTTGTGCATCTTCTGGCTAATCTCCTCAAATAATTATGCGTTCCTATTATTTAGCCCGGTTAAATTTGTTAATTCAAGGTCATTTGGTTCAGCCGTTCACATTTTACTATTCCTCTAACTTCCTCTAACTCCATCATATTCTGTTTATTCCGACTCATTCCGACTCATTCCCGCCTCAAACATTGCGTTTCACGGATCACGTTTAACGAACTAATATTTCCTCTAACTTCCTCTTACTTCTTCTAACTTCTTCTAACTTCTTCTAACTTCCTCATATTCCGAGTCATTCCGAATCATTCCGCCTCATTCCGCCTCATTCCGCCTCATTCCGATTCATTCCGATTCATTCCGATTCATTCCGATTCATTCCGATTCACTTCTTACCATTCAGAATTAAAATGGCTTGGTTAAGCCTTGTAAGGGTTTCATCCCTGCCCAGAATTTCGCAAATATCGGCAATCCCAGGGCCTTTCGATTCGCCAACAAGGCAAAGCCTTACAGCGTTCATAACCTTGCCCATGCCGTAACCCTTAGCGTTGATAAGGTCTTTAAGCGCTGTTTCAATCTCGTGCGAGTTCCAGGTATCCAATGCTTTTAGCGTTTCGCTAACATCGGTTATCATATCGGGTGTTTCGGGCTTCCAGTGCTTGGCAACAGCTTGCTGGTCGTACTCCAGGTGGCGTTCAAAGAAATAGCTTGTTTGCCCCCATAGCTCATGCACAAAGTTAACGCGCTCCTTAACCAGCCCAACAATTCGCGTGAGCTTGTCGAATGGTACATCGATATTGTACTGTTCAAGAACAGGCTGGAATAGCTCAGCAACCTCGGCGTCGGATTTGCGGATAAGGTACTGGTGGTTGAACCATTTTGCCTTTTCCGGGTCGAAACGTGCGCCCGATTTGTTAACGCGCTCAATGCTGAAGAGCTTTATGAGCTCATCCATGCTGAACAGCTCCTGGTCGGTTCCGGGATTCCATCCCAAAAGGGCAAGCAGGTTCACAAATGCCTCGGGAAAGTAACCATCCTCGCGGTAACCACGCGATATTTCGCCATCGGCGCTTTTCCAGAGCAGCGGGAAAACCGGGAATCCCATTTTATCGCCATCGCGTTTGCTCAGCTTGCCATTCCCCGATGGCTTTAGCAGTAGCGGAAGGTGTGCAAACTTTGGCATCACATTCTCCCAGCCCAGGGCTCGGTAAAGCAGCACGTGCAGGGGCAACGATGGTAGCCACTCCTCGCCACGGATAACGTGCGAAATCTCCATAAGGTAATCGTCGGTTACGTTGGCCAGGTGGTAGGTGGGTAGCATATCGCTACTCTTAAACAGCACCTTGTCGTCAAGGGTTGATGTGTTAACCCTAACCTCGCCGCGGATAAGGTCGTGCATCACCACCTCCTCGTTCTCAGGCATCTTAAAACGAATAACCCATTGGTCGCCACGCTCAATGCGGCGCTTAACCTCATCGGCTGGTAGTGCCAGGGAATTCTCCATCCCATTCCTAATGGCGTAGTTATATGTAAAAGCCCCGCCTTGGGCTTCGGCCTCGGCGCGCATTTTGTCCAACACCTCGGGTGTGTCAAAGGCATAGTATGCATGACCGCTCTCCACAAGCCTATCGGCATACTGCTTGTATATGTGCTTGCGTTCGCTTTGGCGGTAGGGCGCATGCGGGCCACCCTCACGAACGCCCTCATCTATCTTTATTCCGCACCAGTTCAGCGCCTCGTTAATATACTCCTCGGCGCCGGGGACAAACCGTTGCGAGTCAGTATCCTCAATCCTGAGAATGAAATCGCCACCGTGCTGGCGGGCAAAAAAATAGTTGAATAGCGCTGTACGCACTCCTCCAATATGCAAAGGGCCGGTAGGACTTGGTGCAAAACGCACCCTAACTCTACGATTACTCATTTTCATCTTAAATTTTGCGCAAATGTATGAATAAAGCAGGTTACAGCAAAAAAAAGGAGAGCTTTACTCTCCTATGATATTCTTGTAGTGCTGGTACCTTTCCATTATCTCCTTCACGTAGTTTGTGGTTTCAACCCCCTTTAGCTTGCCGTGCCTAACAACGGGGTCGTTTACAAACTGGGACTTATTCCGGATAAAGTACTCCACGTTATTGTCCCAAACATTGGGGTTTCGACCATGTTTCTGGGCAAGGTTTCGGGCGTCAATTATATGGCCTATCCCTGCATTGTACGATGCTAGCACAAACTTTACCATTTCGTCCTTGGGAATATCGTAAGCGGCAAATCGGTCTTCCAGCCACTTGATATACCTCACGCCGGCCTCAATTTGCTTGGCAGGCCCTACCGTACTATCAACTCCGAAATACTCGGCGGTTTGGGGCATCATCTGCATTAACCCCGATGCGCCCCTGTGCGAGGTAACATCGTGCCTGAAGCGCGACTCCTGGTAAACCAGCGAGGCTAAAAGCCGCCAGTCCCAGTCAATGCCCTGGCTGTACTTCTTAAAGTACTCGTCCCACGGCGAAATCTTGCCGGTGTAAATGAAAAAGTAATCGCTGCTGGCGCGCCTGTTAAAGCGTTCCTGGGCAAAATACTTTAGCTCAATATTACGGTAGTGAGCCGTTTTTAGGTAACCCTCCAGCCAGGTATCAACTTTTTTCCGGAGCTCAACCGAGGTTTTCCTTACAGCCCAGGCCGTTTTTTGCGGGAATCCTATTTGAATATCTATGTTGATATTCTTGTAGTAGTTTGATTTTACCAGGGCTACGGACTGGTCGCAAACTGCATAATCGATTTCCCCTGTAGCTACCAGCTCAATCAGCTTGTCGGCATCGTAGTTGGGGAGCTCTACAACGGTTATTCCCCCACCTATTTCATCGGATAGGTTTTTTAGGCGCTGTGCGCCTGCTGAGCTTTTTTGCACGTAAACCAACCTACCCGATAGTTCAAGCGGTTTTTGAATGGCAGGAGTGCCGTTTTCAGCGGGTATCCTTTGAACCAGCACCTGGCTGGTTTCGCCATGAGGCAAGGTAAAATCAACCTCCTCCTTGCGCTGGGCTGTTATGGCTAAGCTGCTGGCTATGATATCAACCTTGCCCTTCCTGAGCATCTCAAACGATTTGTCGATATCGTTCTCTGTCACGATTTCGAGCTTTACCCCTAAATAGGTAGCTAAATCGCGAAGCATATCGTACTGGTAACCCATTGGTTCACCCTTGTAGATAAAGTAACTTGTTGCGTTATAATCGGTTACAGCAACAAGTTTGCCATCGGCCAGTATATCGGCAAGGTCTCGCTGAACTTCCTCGTCCTTAACCCCTTTTTTCTCACAGCTACTGACCGAGAAAAAAATTAGCATAGCCAAAAAAATCAACCCATTACGCAGGTAAATAACTTTTCGAACCATAATATGACTTTTTTGGTTTAACCAAACAGAAACACAAAATTAGCCTAAAGTGTTGAATTACAATTGAGAATTTTGACGACTAGTCGTAAAACATCCACGAAACTCCAAACTTAACCATACGTGGATTGTACGGGTAGTGTAGCGTTGTAAAATACTGATTATCAATTAATCCCTGGTTAGCATGGTCAAGCTTAATAAATAAATTGGCACGTTTCCACCGGGCATTCAGGAATACATCGACAAACGGATAGTTGCCAATTTTTCGAACACGTTGGTTATGGTAAATCCCAAGTGCAGGATTGTAAGCGTCGGCATAAAACTCGGTACGGTAGAATCCGCTAACACCAAGCTGCATGGTAAGCACATCCTTTACCACGGGGTACTGCACGTAAAGTGCACCAAACCCCGCAAGGGTGGGCAAGCTTAAAACATCGGCATTGGTGCTTGCCTGCCAAATAACCTTACACACAGCGTTGAACCAACCGAGCCTGAATTTTTCCTGAATGTAGGCCGAGGTTACCGTAACCTTAGGTTCCTGGGCAGGTAACGAGAGCGTGTCAAAGTAAAAATAGTTAAGGATATGCTCAATGCTATACCCTGCCTCAAAACCAAACCTATCGGCTCCAAGGCGTGCGCTTAACCTGAAACGGCTCTCCTTTTCAAAAGTGTTGTCCCATTTGTAATGATTTGAAAAATATCGATTTATAAAGATATCGGGTTCCCTATCGGTAATGCTTAGCTCCCCTGCTACGTAAGGCAGCTCCTTCGATTTCCATGGCGATATGGATAAACGGCCAAGCAGCTCCTTATCGGCTGCCCTGTACCCGCTCATGTAAAAACGTGCAGCGCCACTGTACGATAGGTAAGGGCTTTGGCTGTAAACCCCCAGGCCAAAGTGACTGGTGTTGAGCTTGGTATTGCTGTAGGTATATATAAAGTTATCGGGTGTAAAGTTGTAGTAGCTCCCCATTAGGCCCGATACCCATGCCCGTAATCCGGGTATGCCCGGGTATTTGGCAATTTGGCTTAGCTCCACAAGCAGGGTCGACTGGTAGGTGGCAAGGTACACAGAGTCGTGGGTAGATGTGGTGCTGATATAAAAATTGCCGTAATACGATGAATCGGTTTCGGTATCGGCGTAAACCCGTGTGTAGCGGTTGGCATCAAGTATCAGCTTGGCCGTGAGAATCGATTTCAGATTTTCAAGGCTATCGTTTAGCCTTTTTGTAATAATATCGTAACCCACCACTCCGGCAAAGCTCCTTTTACGGTACTCCACCGATGCGTCCTTAAGCCTGAAAGGCACCAGGTTGGGCTCCATAACGGTATCCTGTATGAACCTATCGTCCTCCAGCCCGCCATTTTCCTGATTCCGAATGTATGTGTAAGCAAACGTTCCCTGTGCCGACACCCTATGCCTGTAGTAACTTGCAAAGGCCGTAAAATCGTTATTACGGGTTAGCTGCCTTTCGTATATACCCTTGGTGCTGAAGTAGTCGTACTGCAACCCGAAGTTCAGGTACCTGTTCACATTCTGCGTATGAAAAACCCTAAGGTTTTGCTCAGCATTACGCCTTTTGCCGGCAGTTGAATACTCCAGCAGCGTATGCGGGCGTCGTACGTTGTACTGCTTCCTATCTAGCACCGGCTGCTCGTAGCTGGAATAACCCTTTGAAAACAGGAACGGAAAGCAAACCGGCCGTTCAAAAAAATGGTCACTCTGCTCAGGCGAGCCCATGTTGCCCAGGTAGGTTAAGGGCGATAGGCTCTTTTGCCCGGGTAGTATCAGATGCACCAAAAATAGCGAGCTGTCAAAGGCTTGTGTTTGAACCAAATCATAGGTTTCCCGGTCAAAATACCATGCAAACGACTTGCTCTTAGGGTCTTGAATGCCAAGGTAACCGTAAATGTTGCGCTCATTGGGTTTAAGCGTATCGGTAGCCGACCTGCCTACACCCCTTGCACTACCCTTATCAAAAGGGACATTCCTACCCCTTAGCGAATCGCTCCGGGAGTGTTTACCGGCTAGTGTACGAGCCCCCTCCTGCGAATAGGCGTAGCTGCTCGATAAGCACACCGCCACAAAAAGCAGTAGGCAAGCAAATGGAACTGATAAAAACTGTTTCAAACCAGCTATTTTAGGATTGCAAATATATGAATGATACGCGTTAAACAATGCTAAGTAACACAAAAAAGATTGAAACAGAACAAACAAGCCAGAGTTGGTGCTGACTCGGAATGACTCGGAATGAGATGGAATAAGACGGAATGACTCGGAATATGAGGAAGTTAGAAGAAGTTAGAGGAAGTTAGAGGGAGATGAAGTCCGTTAAACGTGAGACGTTAACCGTTGAAAGTTAAAAGATAAAAGTTAAAGGTTAAATGGACATGGGTAATTTTAAACTCTCTCGCGCGCTTGTAAACGAGTGCGGCATACGCCACTCATTGCTGGCGCGGACTTGTAGTCCGTGACAAATACATACTACACTTTTACTTATTCAAGCTGTGCTTCATTGAAAACACCTTTTAAAATAACCACACGGATTGGCTTTGCCGAACTACAACCGCACGGATTACAACCGACCGAAGGGAGCTCACCGAAGGTAAATCCGCGCGAGCAGAGGAATTATAAAAAACTCAGGCGCAGCCTGTTGCTGATAGCGCGACGGCGGTGCAACCGCCGCCGAACACGGTTCGTTTATTGCTTATTACAGCCTCGGCCTAACTAGGCTTTTTATTGCCTCGGCTCAACTGAGGGGGCTTTTATCCTTAAAGCAGACCTACAGCAAAAATTAGCTTTGTGCCACAAGTTACAAACTTGCGGCAGTTGGGTGGGAGTAAAATTATTTGATTCTTTCTTTTGCTAATTTCTCTATATACTTTGACCCAAAGGTTCTTGGTATTTCATCTCCAAGTTTTTGTTTCCCTTTTTCAACCCAACTACCTGACTCATATTTGTAAATAATTACCTCGCTATCAGATTTTTCATTGTAATATTCAGCACTGCCAGATTCAGATGTTTCTTTATAAGGCCCTTCTAAATCTGTTTTATCTACGAAAAAAGTATAAACATCAAAGTTTTGGATCAATTCTTCTTTATTTTCGGTAAAAAAGTTTCTCGCAGCACAATTAATATAAAACAAAGGCTTGTAATTTTTTTTATCACCACAATTGCCGTTTGGGTCTTCTACCGCTTTAATTGTCCACTTTTCAGGAAATTGTTTTGAAATTGCATAAATACATCCTTGCCCAACATGAACATCTTTCATATAAAACTCATAATATATTGCAGTGACATCGTCCTCCTTTTCAATACTATAGGATGTTGTCCATATATAATCAGGATTTTTAACTAAAGAAAAGAAATCAACGGTGGATTCGTTATTTTGTGCTTTACATGAAGCAAAAAATACTACTAAAATTATAGTTAAATATTTTTTCATTGTATTATTATTTTGTTGTTACTGCTCTAAAATACCCTTTCCATCCAGCGTGTTTGTATAAGGCTTTTCCAGTACGTGTATATATTGATTTTCGTATACAACCTTGGCAATATCCTTCAATGTCTTTTGATAGTGATTCCTCAGCAGCACCCGAGATTCCAATAGCCTCAATCACTGTTACCTTGTCTGTTTCTTTATCATACGACACAACAACACCAGTATGTCCATCACTTGAGCTCCTACTCCATAAGAAAACATCACCAGGTCTTATATCTTTGAAATCCTCTTTTTCACTATTCTTCACATGCTGTAAGAAGCTATCAAAGCTTCCATCTTGCATGCTACTTAGCATAAGTGATGTGTAAAACGGACTTGGAACTTCTTCCAATCCACAAGCCTTCTGTAAGAATCGAGCTACAAATTCGGAACAATCCATCTCATCAGTACCTTTTTCATCTAAACTGGTTCTGCTATCACCACCGCCATATGCATATGAATTACCTAAAAATTCTTCCATTTCTGTTAAAGCAATCTCAATTGCAGATTCTTCTTGGTCTTCTTTTTTCTCCCCCCAAATTTCATTAAGCTTATTTATATCATGAAGAATAACCTCTAATATTTTGTCAATAATGTCCTTATCTTCTTTCTCCTGTTCTCTGGATGGTAATATCAGACCTAAATAGTTTAACCATTGCTTTACATCTTGCTCTGGCTTACTACCTATTATTTGTATTACCATATGCATCTTGCCTTCTGTATCATAAAACGAAATTAATCCATAATGCTTTGTATACCCTGCTTTAATCAATTTATTATAGCGAAGTTCGCTAAAACTTTTTATTCTTATTTTTTCTCCAAGTACTATATCTTTTTTAACACTATATACGGCTATTTTATATGGTTTACCTTCCAATTGGTAATTTTCAAAATATATACCTTCATCCCATAAATTAAAGGTGTTATCATTGGTTTTTAATCCCTTAAAAACTTTTTTTGCAATCCCCTGAAAAGATGCTTTTCTTACCGACCAATTTTTATATTTACCATTGCTTAAATAAATATCCTTTGTTTTTGAATTGTTATAATAATCTTCATATTTCTGATAAATATGATTAAACAGTTCTAATCTTGTTTCTATTTCTCTTTCTTGCTCATCGGGAGCCAGACCCCATAAAATATTTCCTAACCAGGTAATTCCATATACCCCCATCTCCCCCTCTTCCTCTTCTTCAGTCCAGGCGAACCAGATGTTTTGTGGGTTATGGATATAGTCCCATTGGTATTTGTTGAGCCGGGTGGCGGTGGTGCCGGAGTAGTCCATCAGGTTATCGGTTGTGCCTTGCGGTAAATATATAATATTTTTGGTGCTGAAGGTGTGGCGGAGGGAAAAAATTCCATGTCCCAGCTCGTGGGCGGCGGTGCGTGTCAGAGCTGCATCGTCGGCCATACCTCGTGTTAATACAAATGCAAATTGCTTGTTAAAGGGCATGTAACCGATTGTTTATTGCTGATTATGAGGTAAATTTACTGAAAATACATTAGTAACTTACTTTTATGTACAAAATTTTTTAGCTTGCTTTAATGAATACTTTGGCGTAATGGACAAAATTCAGGCTATTTTTTAGGTAGTTTGTTCTAATGGACATTTTTCAGGCTTTTTATTTTAATGTTTTTTGAGATAAGCAAGTAGTATTAGTAATTTTGTATGTCAGGTAAGCAGAAACAGGCTCTGCTGGAGAGCAACCTGTCAGGAATACCCTGACCGACTGGAATGGTCATAAAGGCTGGCGATCGTCAGCCTTTATTTATTGACTATTCCAAGAGTAAATGCCTTCAAAAACTCATTTATAAACTTTTCTTTTCGTTTGCGGCTTAGCCCGTTATGGTTTCGCAGCTTGTTTTTCAGGGCGGTAAAAGTCCCTTCAAGCTGATTATTAGTGTTGGGCAACCCCAGTTCCATGCTGTCGTACCAGGTAAACAGGTATTGCTTATTTCGCTCTAAACTTTTGTAGGCGCTCCTCAGCCTTTTGTGTACATACCGACTTTTGCCGGTTTCAGGGTTAATAGCTCTTGTATTTATGTACTCTTCCCATTTTGAATGCCACTCGTCAAGTGCACCCCAAAAGCTTTCCTTATCCGTGTGGGGTAGTAGATGAACGATTTCTTTCAGCTCTCTCGATGCCTGAACCTTAGGCTTTCTAGTGATATACCGCATTACAATAGCCACTTGGTGGTACTGGCACATTTGAACGGGGTAGTCCTGCAATGCCTTGAATAAACCTTTTCTCCCATCACATACAATGCCCTTCACCTTTATACCCTGGTTTTCGAGATGCCTTATGCCCGCTACATACTCACTGATGGTCTCGTACTTTACAAACTTCCAGTACAGGTGATGACCCTCCGTATCTTTAAACACCATGACACCAAAATCACGTCCAAAGTAGGTGGTATCCATTAAAACAATACTTTCCTTAGGCCTATAGAACTGTTGGGCTACAACTACTTTATCGAGCCGTCGCTGAATGGTTCTTACCGAAACACCATATTTCAAGGCCAGTTGGCTGTAGGTTTGTTTGCCTTCGGTGTATTCTAGCCAAAGAACCCGGTTGTCTATCCGGTGCCCTCCTAGAAACTGGCGTTGGCAGTCGTTGCATTTATAGATTTGGATACCATTCCTCGATCCATTTTTCTTCGTCCTTTTCGAACCACAGTAAAAGCAAATTTTTTATTCATGACATTCAAATTCTCCAAAGTTCGATATTTATTGGAGTTAAACACCATGTCAGCCTGAAATATGTCCATTAAGCCAATACTTTCAATATATTTGGATTGCAAAGCAAACCATGCTAGTTTTTGATTTCAACCAACCTTACGCTCGGCGAAGTTTGCAACTTCGTCGAATTTAAATTGCTATCTCCCGATCGCATAAGCACTACAATTTTAATGCTTTTTCTTAAAGTAAAGTTAACCATATTACAGAATAAGCACCTAACAGTTAATGGTATTTGTGCGGTCAGAGACCGCTGTTTGACTCCGTCAAGCTCACTTCGTTCGGTTAGAAACGACGAAGGCTAAAGACTTCGCCGAGCGAGGGGACAAAAGAGAATGACCGAAAAAATCACTAAAAAAGGGCTTCTCCCTTTTGCTCTTCCTTTATTACCTGAAAATAACCATCGTCATTTAATTTATAAGTTCTAAATGTTTCAAGTCCATCAGCATTTTCATGCCAAAGTATAGTTCCTTCCTTTGTGATTTTAGAGGTCACAATAGTAAAGGTAATTTTCTCATCTCGGGGACCATCATCACGCATCCCCCAAAACAAACACACCACAGATAATGCCTTGCCATCTTTTGAAAAATTCCATAAATCGTAAAAAGTGGTTTCGTAGGCTACTACTTTTATTATAAGGGATTCATACTTTGGGTTCAGTTCAATACGACCTATTGGAATTATCTTATTATTAAAATAGTGAATGTTTTCAACCCATTTTCCGTCTATCTTTTCATCAGTTGTATATTTAAATGGTTCTTCTGGATAAAGTCCATAATATTGTGTAATGGTTTTAAGATTACCATTTTTATCAACATATTGTGGTTTTTTATCCTGGTTACGGATAATTATATCATTTGTAAATTTCCCATTTAGGCTATCATGGCTTGCTAAATCCAAAATATTCTCTATGGGTAAATCTACAGGCTTAAAGCTTTTTGTAAATTCTTTAAACTTTTCTTGAGATGAACATGCATTGCAGTATGCCAGCATTAAAAATGATAGAATTATGTTTTTCATACTTATATAATTATTCACATTTACAATAAATTTCCACATATTTAAGGGTCACATCCTTTATATCCGACCATTTCCAAAGATTATCATTACCTTTATTATCTTCAAAAGCAGTGGAATTGGTATCATAGCCCCCACTATTGCATGCTTCTCTCCAATCAAAACCATCTACTTTACCTTTTACTTTTCCGTATGGATCATCAACAATAAGTCCATCATCAGTAACGTTCTGTAAACGAACTAAGTGCCCTTTACAAATAGGCCAAACTGATAACATAATTGCGCATCCAGATTCCAATCTTGGAAGCAATATATCTTTGATTTTTTCTTTATTGTCAGAAAATGAACCTTTGAATTCTTTGTATTGGTAACAAGCTCCAATATACTCAGCAACTTTCTGCCTTGCTATAGGTGTTGTCCTATCTCCGTAATTGTTGTCTTTTCGTAACTGTTCCAGATAATCTTCAAACTGCATCTTTGAGTCAGGACAGCTAATACCGAGGTATTCGAGGCACATAGCTTCAGATGTCAAGTTGCACATTCTATCAGCAACATCCTGTGATTGATTATTATTTCTTTGGTTATGATACGGCACCTTTTTCTGTAATTCCAAATATTTCGCTTTTTTCTCATTTATATCAGTAAGTTTTTCAATTCCTTTCCTAACTGTTGCAATTTCTGAAGGGGTTAATTCTGATTTAGTCATCAAGTACTCCCAAGTAGGAAATAAATATGTTTCAAAATCTTTCGCCTCTTCCTCCAATACAACAAAATGAAACAAAACATTGTCTGTTAGCGAGGGTAACTCAATAGCATTGTCTGGTTGTTTTAATTCATGGAATTGATAACGTACATACTTTTTATTGTCTTTTGTCCCAATGGTGTTAACCTTGCTTATTTCTGAAGGATCGATATTTAAAGCTGTACTATTGAATATGCTACTCCATCCAAAATTTCCAGAATAACCTTCATCAAAAGGAAATGGTTCCTCTAATTTATCCGAACAGGATAAATGAATATAGCTCAATTTTTGCCCATTGCCCAATTTAAAGTTTTTCATTGCCCATCTCTGGCATTTATCCTGTACAATTTTAAGCATTTTTTCTCCTTTTGAATTTGCTTCTCTAATCTGCTTAATAATATCTGGAATCTCAATCATCTCCCCCTCTTCCTCCTCTTCAGCCCATGCAAACCAGATGTTTTGTGGGTTATGGATATAGTCCCATTGGTATTTGTTGAGCCGGGTGGCGGTGGTGCCGGAGTAATCCATCAGGTTATCGGTTGTGCCCTGCTGTAAATATACAAAATTTTTGGTGCTGAAGGTGTGGCGGAGGGAAAAAATTCCATGTCCCAACTCGTGGGCGGCGGTGCGAGCCAGTGTGGCGGCATCTACATTACCGTCGGCATCGGTGGGCACCACCACAAAACCAAACTGGCGGTTAAAGGGCATGTAGCCCTGCAGGCCGCCATCGGCCTTGGGTACCAGGAACAGGTAGGCGGCCTCGGGGTTCAGCTTTCCATGCCAGTCCTTAAAGGCCGATATCACCCGGTTCATCTCGGGGTTGTAGGCGCTGAGCATCTCGTTGTCGGCATGGTCAAGGCCGTTGTCGCCCAGGTCAATGCCCGGGAAGCCGGAAATGGCCTGCACGTTCCAGCTTACTAACGCCTGCGAGTATATCTGGTTGAGGTAGTTTTGCAGCAGGCCAACCGTACCCTCGGTTACCCGGGTGCCGGATAAGGGTACCACGTAAAGGGTGAAACCCTTTTTCTGGTAGGTGGCAGTCCATAGCCCGCCGGCGTGAGCCTTCTTGTCGTCAACGGAGTAGCTGGCCAGCATGGGGTACTCGTCGCCGGGGCTTGTTCCAATAAGGTTGTAGGTTTGCAGGGCAGTATTTGCACCTGTAGTGGGGGTAAGCGTTTTGCCATCGGCAAGCACCTTGAGGGCGGAGTATGCCAGGGAGTCGACCCCGCGGCGAACATGCATCTCAACTGGCTCGGGAATACCAGCGGCAAGTGCTTTCCATGGTAGCTTGTATAGTGTGCTATCAATGAATAGGTCGTTGTAGAGGTCGGAGTACTCCTTGATACGTAAGCTATCGTACCCGAACTGGGAACCCATGGCAGGCGTAAACCATACCCTGAACCCCTTGAGCGTCTGGGCTGAGCCGGTATCGGGGCCTGATCCCACGCGGTAGGATTGTGCAGCGCCGTTATATACCACCTGGGCCTTATCCATATTGCCATCGGCAGGAACAATGAGCAGGCAATCGTTACCACCCAAATGGGCAACAATTCGGCCTGTCCC
The DNA here is from genome assembly GCA_018056955.1 of Bacteroidales bacterium. Taxonomy (GTDB): domain Bacteria; phylum Bacteroidota; class Bacteroidia; order Bacteroidales; family Tenuifilaceae; genus Tenuifilum; species Tenuifilum osseticum. The sequence goes on from JAGPEQ010000020.1 coordinate 18,288, forward strand.
TCCTGAGGTGTAAACCCACACGGTGGAGTCGTTTACCACCACTACGGAATCGATATCGGAGTCAACAGTAAGGGTGTCGGTGAACTCCGGCCACGGGGAGGTTCCGGTTGAGTCCGGGTTTGAACCGCCACCGTTGCCCCCACCGGGTACGGGCTCGTTATCGCCAAACAGGGTAATGTTAACCGCATTGCGCTCCACCACCACCTCGCCCGATGTGAGCTGCATGAGCTCATTGATGCCGATATCGGTAAAGGTAACTGCCAGCCCTGCGTTAACCAGGGGAAGCGAGGCAACACCCTTACCGGTAAATTTACCACCACCCTGCTTGGTTACCTCGGTTACCTTAATGGGTATCAGTGCAGCCAGAAATACGTTGTTGGGTTTGAGCTGCTTTAGGGGTTGCGCCTGCTGTACCACAAAGGGTGAGACAGAGTTGTCGCAGCTGCGCTGGGTATTAACCTTTTGCTTGGTGGTTATAGTTTGGGGTGGGGTAAAACCGCTTGACACAGTGCCACAAACCGATTTAAGCTGTACCTGGTATGCGGTTGAGGCCTTAAGGCCTTTAACGGTTTTGGTATTTGTAGTTTCGGGCTTCAACTCTGACCATTTGGCGCTCTCATTGTCCCCCTCGCGGAACTGTGCCTGCCAAGCGGTACTACCCGGATCCGACACCACCTCAATGGCGAAGCTGTTCTGGGTTTCATCCTTAAGCGTGAACATGGTTGGGGGTAAACAGGCATCGCCAAACTGGAAAACACGAACCTCCGAGTAGCCGTTGTTCTTAAAAATCTCGTAGCCCTCAGTGTTGTAAGCCCTAACCCTAAAGGCGTAACGTTTGCCGGGAATAAGTGGCGGTTCGCCTGGCCCGTATAGCAATGAGGTTTGCTGTAAAGTGCGAGTAAACTTCAGGGCATCGGGTGCTGTGGTAATGGCAATATTGGGGTCAACATCGCCAAGCAGCTCAACCATGGTAAACTCATACATGGTGTTTTGGGCCGATAGTGGCGAGGCTATACCACCCGGAACCCATGAAAAGTTGATGAACTGGGGATTGGTAGCGTTTACTTTTTGGTTGTTTGCAGGGAACACTATACGTGGTGGCTCATTAAGCAGTAGCCAAACACCAGTACGGCCCACATTGGAAATGGGTACACCCCTGTTATACTCAAACACCTCCACCTTGAACTGGTAGTACCCTTCGGGTAACTTTCCCCCGCGGTAGAGCTCCTGCGGGCTCATACCTTCCACAATAATATTCTGGGGTCGTAAACATTCAGCAATGGTGCTTGAGGGTATAAGTACCGGGATACCCGTTTGAATATTCAAGGGAGCTGGTTTCCAGCTTGGGTTGGTGTAAATTTTTATGCCAGGCCCCTCAATGGTAAATCGCAAAAATACATCGATGCTGGTAACCACAGGATCGCGCAGAAGCACTGTTGCCATAACACGTTGCTGGTCGGGCGCTGTGTAGTGGCTAAGGTAAACCGTGTAAGGCGGGGTAACATTTATGGTAGCCTGTACCGGGAAAACCTGCCCAATACCAGGTTTATGTATGAGTGATAGTATAACAGTTAGCCAGATAGCAATGTTACTTCTTAATTTAGTTCCTGTGGTTAAATGCCTCATAGGTATTGGTCTAAGCTAAAATTGGTCAATAAAATGATTACATGTAATTTTACCTCCTACTGAACAACAATTCTTACACTTTCCGTATGGTGGCCCGATGTAATTCTGACTAGGTAAATTCCCGGAATTGGATTAATTGCCGATGGTATCCTATAAATACTCTGACCACGGAACTCCTTGAGCAATATTCTTTTGCCGTATAGTGTGAATATTTCAACCACGATATCGGCCTGGCTGTTCAGCTCCACCAGCAGTTCAAACTGTCCATTGTTTGGATTGGGGAAAGCCACAGTATTTTTGAAAAGCGGCAAATTGCTGCTAGCATTTCTTGCCTCTTTTGAAGGCCCAATGGTAATTTTCTTTTCGATGTACTGGTTGCAAGGGCCGCTATATGTCATTAGGCCAATGGTAAACAATCCCTCCTTCAAAGGAATCAGGAACAGGGAGTAGTCGGTTCGGTAGATTTCATTAAAGCTCTCGGCTGGATATAGCCATTGAATGGCTTGAGGTATAGGCCACGACATTTCGATAAGGACTATTGTGTCGTTTACTGAAGCTCTATCGGCAATAAGGAAATCGGCATCAATTATTCCATTGTACGATTCAACCCTAATGGTATCGCGTCCAACGCATCCGTTGCCGTCAGTAACTATTAGGTAGTACTCCCCTGAGGCTGAAAGTTCAACCTTAGCCGTAGTGGCAGTGAACCCGTTGTTCGATAGCCACAGGTACGAGGTACCCGTTACTCCGGCATCGGCTATATAGGTTTGGTTTGTACAAAGCGTAACCAGGCTAGGCAGCGATGGTTGCACTGAGGGTGGATCGGTTAGAGTGTAGGAACCGGATGTGGTACACCCATTGCTATCGGTAACAGTAACCGAGTAGACTCCAGCAGGTACCTGTCCTGTTGAATCGGCCTGAACACCGTTTGACCACAGGTAGCTGTAGGGTTTAGTACCCCCGGTAACAATAACGCTAATTCCCGCATCGGTACCCCCATAGCAGGTTGGGTTATGCACCACTGCCTTGCTAACAATAAGAGTATCGGGCTTTGATATTTCGTAGGTTTCTGCATGTGTGCAGCCATACAGGTCGGTTGCAACTGCCGTATACCTTCCTGCGGGTACGCCTATCAGCTGGCTACCGGTTACCCCATTGTTCCACTTTACCTCAACCCAATTTGTACCGGAAAATGCCTGAACGGTAATACTGCCATCGGCCGAGTAAGAACAGCTTGCATTAACCACCTCAACCAGCTCAAGGGTTGGTGGAGGCAAGTTGCTAATTGATGCTGTATCATCAACCGTACATCCATGACTATCGGTGATGCGGAAGGGATACCTGCCATTGGGTAGGCTGTGCAAGAGGTAACCGCTAGTGGGACAGTCAATAGCAGTACTATCGGGGAATTGAATGGTGTAGGGCGCAACCCCGCCAACGGGCGCAACCAGAACCGTATCGGTACAGGTTTTATCGGTAGCACCAGAGTTAAAGTTGTTCTGGAGCACCTGTAGTTTTGGTGGTTGCGATATGGTTATGGGTTTGCTTGTGGAACACCCATGATTATCGTATAGCCATATAGTGTAATTGCCCGCAGTAAGGTTTTCCATTACGCTCAGCTCGGAGTTGGTGCCCTTAGGTAATATTTCATTGCCAGTGATGGCAAAGCTGTAGTGTGGGGTTCCTCCCGTAGCAGTAATCTCAGCCCTACCATCGCTTCCGCCATAGCATTGTACATCGGAAACCTTTACGTCAAGGGTTAATGAATCGGGTTCACCAATGGTAAACCACTTTTGTACCTTGCAGCCCAGGCTATCGGCCACCTCAATGCTATATGCACCAGCTTTTAGCCCTGAAAATACGCCGTTGTTACTCTCAGCCCCAAGAAGGGTGTAACGATAACCACCCCAACCTCCAGTGGCATCGGCATCAACCTGGCCATTGGAATAGCCAAAGCAGGATGGCTGGTTTACCGTGAGTGGTAAAAGGTCGAGCAAATTGGCAGGCTCAGCAATGACAATTCCGTTAATTTCCTTTGTACAGCCATTTGAATCGATAATAGTTAAATCGTAGGTGCCAGCAGGTAAGTCAGAGTATTCAGCCGTTTTGGCGATGCCTTCCTTACTGCCTATTGTTTTCCCATTGCTTAATAGGGTAACCTGGTAGCTACCTACCCCACCAGCTATGCTCAATACTATCCTCCCGGTTGATGCCCCCTTGCAATCAACATTGAAAGGTATAACCGTTGCGGAAATAGGTTCGGGCTGAGTTACAGGATTTTTCACCTTAACCGAACAACCGCTGGAATCGGTTGCATACAAATAGCCAACACCAGCAGTCAACTGGTTGAATACCCGCTCAGGTTGCCAGTTAATACCATCGCTGCTGTATGTAAACGGGGGATGTCCTCCAAGTGCAACGTAAAGGGAAACCTCCCCATCGTTACCGCCAAAACACGAAACGTTTTTAAAGGTATCAACAGCGAGCACAAACGAATCGGCAGGTTGGGTAATACTAACCAGTGTGGGATTAATAGTACAACCCAGTGAGTCCTTAACCCGTGCATAGTAGTTGCCGGCAGTAAGCCCGCTAAACACGCTATCGGCCGACCAGCTAAGGCCATTATCAACTGTATAGCTATATGGAGCAGTACCGCCAGCGGCTTTAATGGAAATAACGCCCTCGCTACCGCTGAAGCAACGGTTGTGGGTGGTAGCTATGTTTTCCAGAACCAACTGGCTTGGCGAGGTGATGTTAACCTGAGGCAGGGCTATTGTACAGCCATTAGCATCCTTCCCTACAAGGTTATAGTAACCCTTACTTAACCCAGAAAATGTGTAAGTATTATAGGTAGGTCCAACGGTTGTGCTCCAGCCATCCTTTGAAAAGGTATAAGGTGGCGTTCCGCCGCTCCCCGAAACGGTTACCGAACCGTTGTTACCCCCATAACACGATACGTTGGTCTGCGACAATATACTGCCCGAAACGGCTGATGGCTGCGTAATGGTTACTTCCACATCGAAAGTACATCCGTTCTTATCACAGATGGTAACCGTATCAGTGCAAGCAATTAGCCCGCTGAACGTGCCGCTTGGTTGAAAATCAATGCCATTTAAACTATACTCATATGATCCAATTCCGCCGCTCCCTGAAACGGTTACCGAACCGTTGTTACCCCCATAGCACGATACGTTAGTCTGCGACACTATGCTGCCCGTAACGGCTGATGGCTGCGTAATGGTTACCACCACACTGGAAGTACACATGTTTGCATCGCGGATGGTAACCGTATGCGTACCTGCTATGAGACCGTTAAATGTGCCGCTCGATTGAAAATCAACGCCATTTAAACTATACTTATATGGTCCAATTCCGCCGCTCCCCAAAACGGTTACCGAACCGTTGTTACCCCCATGGCACGATACGTTGGTCTGCGAAACTATGCTGCCCGAAACGGTTGATGGTTGCGTAATGGTTACCACCACATTGGAAGTACACATGTTTGAATCGCGGATGGTAACCGTATGCGTACCAGCTATGAGACCGTTAAATGTGCCGCTCGACTGATATGTACCGCCATTGATCCTGTACATATAGGGTGGCGTTCCACCGCTTCCCGAAACGGTTACTGAACCGTTATTACCCCCATGGCACGTTACGTTGGTCTGCGACACTATGCTGCCCGAAACGGCTGATGGCTGCGTAATGGTTACCACCACACTGGAAGTACACATGTTTGCATCGCGGATGGTAACCGTATGCGTACCTGCTATGAGACCGTTAAATGTGCCGCTCGATTGAAAATCAACGCCATTTAAACTATACTTATATGGTCCAATTCCGCCGCTCCCTAAAACGGTTACCGAACCGTTGTTACCCCCATAACACGATACGTTGGTCTGCGACAATATACTGCCCGAAACGGCTGATGCAGGTTGGGTAATGATTACAGATACATTGGAACGACATCCGTTTTTATCTTTAACGTAAAATTTGTATGTTGAATCTCTCAAACCTGTGAAAGTGTTAGCGTCCTGCCAAATAATAGTATCTTTACTATATGAATATTTTCCACTTCCACCTTCTGCTTTAAGAGTTACCTCTCCATTCTTATAGCCATGACATGTTATATTTTTTGGGGTTGCACTAAGCGTTAATTCTTTAGGCTCATTAATTGTAATCGTATCGATACCAGATTTACAGCCATAGCTATCAACAACATAAACTTGATAGTCTCCTTTTGTCAAATTATTAAATATTCCTGTTGTATTTGAAATACCATTACAATAGTAAGAAAAATTTGTTGATGCCCCAGCTGTAGCCTCAAGGGTTATTTGGCCGATACTGTCACCAAAACAATTTAGGGTATCTGTATAACTTTTTATATTCATTGTTGGATTTTGTAGCTGGATATTTTTTAATTGTATATCATATTTTGCAAAATCTTGCCTTCCCCCATTGGCATCAATTATTGTATGCCTTACATGAATTGTTTCGTATGTTTTAGGTATGCGAACCTTATAATCATTATTATTTGAATTTGCGTAGACTATTGTATCTATTTCAAGGTTTTGTATTGATCCATTATCATTATAAGTTGTTGTCAAAAAGATTGAATCATTTTGCCCCAGTGCACCCACTGTAAAGTGAGCGTAGGTTTCATTTTCATTAGAGCATGTAGTATCAGAATATTTGTAAGTTAGAAGTCGGGGGCGAACCTCAAACGTCTGTGTATAAATTGGAGAATCAGTTATAACGCTCAGATCTTGTATTTCGTTATTATAAGTATATGCATCTAATTGTATATTTTCTATATTATCCCCTGAATATGAAGGTACAATAAAAGAATCAGGATCTATAAAAATATCATCGTCGGAGTTTTTAATTCTGTGTCTAAACATTGTATCTCCTTCTACATATTGATTTACAATTTTTAACTTAACAGTATCTCCTTCAACAAAATATGGAATTTCATTTCCGTTTTTAAATTTTATTCCTTGCGGAGAAGGAGGAGATATTCCAACTTGAATTGAACCGCTTATGTTATAATTAGTTATATAATAAAAACCTGGTAAATCTGTCCAATATTCATTATTCATAAAAATATTTATTTCATATAATCTACCATAATTTAAAGTATTTAAATTAAATTCACCAGTAAAATTTGAATTACTATAGCATGCCCATGTTGGGTGATTTTGTATTTCTAATGTTCCATTGATATTACTTATTTTAGTATAAATTTCGTTTATTCCTAAATAATTACTATTAAACTTGAATATAAAAGGGGAATTCTTTGGATCCGCGCCAATGCAATGTATTTGATCTTTTTCAGGATAAACTAATGCATTGGAAGTACAGTACAAATTTACTGTTTGAGCATTAGAGAACAATATGTTAAAAAAGAATAAAAACATATTGACCACTAATATTCTAATAAATATGTATGACCCTGAATTTTTTGTTACCATCATAAGTTTATTTTTAAATTCAACATATACTTCATTTATAAAAAACATCAAGATAAAACTGATAACTTTTATCTTTGGCTATAAAAATTGTTTTATAATTGTATATATTGCCTAACAATATAGACAAGTCATTAAATTTATAATTGTTAATATTTACTGTTCCTATTAATTTGAATTTTTCATTTTTTGTTTTTCTGTAAATCATTACTATTCCATCAGTGCTTTTAGCATCCCAGTAAAGTTCAATTCTCCCCTCGTCAATGTTAACTTTATAGTTTACCTTAAAGGATTCCAACTCTGATGTTTTTGCGCTGTTAATTGGTATTCTGCTACTAATACCCTTACGGCCAGTAATATCAACCGCAGTACAGTAAACAATACCCTTCCCAAGGTTACTATTTATGATAAAAGATGTATCGGCTAAAATGGTTCCACTAAATATTTCCCTTGGGGTATTTCCTTCCCCCTCAAAGTAAAGGGTATGCCTTACCACATCGCTACTTTTGCTTGGAGCAATGCTTACCCTAGTATTTCCTATGCTATCGGACTCTAGGGTTAACACTGGGGCACTGGGCGGAATGGTGTCTGGTTTTACCAGAACAATGGGCTCGGAGGGTCTGGAGGTGTTATACCTTGTATCCAGAGCAACTAGCTTAAAGTACAGCTTGCAGCTCAACAGGCTTAGCGGGAAATTAGCAGTATAGGTTGAGTCGTAAATAATACGGTGCGATAACAGGGTATGCTCATCGGAATCAGTGGCTGAGTAGAGTAGCTGGTAGCCTAACAAATCGGGCTCGTTTCCGTATTTCCAGGTAAATTTTACCACTCCTGTGGAATCGAACTCCCCTTTCAACCCTGTGGGTGGTAAGGGAGGTATAGAGTCCTTGGCCTGGAAAAGCCTGGATGAGGAAAAGTAAGGCCTGTCGAACTGATCAATTGCAGCAATCCGGTAGTAGGAGTAATCGGACGGCTTTTGGGTATAGCTGAGATTGACACTTTTGTCAACCAAATCCTTAAAAACGGGCTCAAATGGCCCATCATGGTTTGCTGACTGGTAAACCATAAAGCCTTTTAGGTATTGGTTATCAACACTATCCATCGCCCAGGTTATGGCTATTTTATCATCAACCTCCTTGATATCGGTAATCCAAGGGGTTACATCAATACTTGGCATAACATTTACCTCAATTATGTCAGAGTAAGGGCCAAAGGTGTCGAAAGGTGTTCTACCCCTTATGCGGTAGTAATATGTTGATGCCTCTAACTTAACGGAGTCGCTGACTATGTAGCTCTGAGCATCATCGTCAGTGGTACTCATTGAGTAATAATTTTTGCCAACTACCGTAAAAAAGTTATTTCCATCTGTAGAGCGCTCCAGCTCAAAGTTGGTGTATATCCCCCTGAAGGGTTCATAGGGCATTGAAAAGGTAACTGCACATCCGTTTAACTGGTGCGTAATACCAAATGGGCGTGGAAGCAAATTACCAAAGGAGAAATCAACCAGCACATAGCCAACCTGGTTTACCTCAATGGAATCGGTATAGTTTGAACGTACAATGTAGAGGTAGGCTTCATTGGTTTTAACCGTTGAATCGATTGCTCCTAGCCCCATCATTTGTGCTACCGTGAACGATTGGTCGGCGCAGAGTAACCCAATTGAAAAACGGCTCTGCTGATCACGGGCAATATTTACTTGTTCAAAAAAACTGTTCTGCGAGGTAACGGTCATCTCCATACCAGAACCATAAATTGCCTCAGCAGCTATAGCAAAAGTGCTACTATCGACATATTTTTTCCAACCATTCAACGGAACAGGTTGAAACATGCCAATAAGAGTAGAGTCAGGTTTGTCAATTACTTTTCCGTTTCTAATAACAGTTTTGCGGTATATGGTATACCCAGCCTTGTTGGCCCTTTGCCAGCTAACATGGTTTTCGGGAGCCCAACGCAGCAGCACCTTCCCATTATCAATGAACCCAGCAACCTGTATGGAGGGCTTTGGCGCTTCATTTTGAGCAAACAGCGTAGACCCAATCAAAACTAGAATAAGGATATATAAAACTTTTTTCATAAACTCTTAGTATTTAATGCTAGTTGAATACTCCGAGGTAGGATTTTCAAGCCCAGGAATAAAGTATTTAACAGTAATAGGATAGGACGAGGATGAGTAAAATCCAGCATACGATGAGTTCTTTATTCGGGTTAGAATTTCATTTTTACTATTCGGGTCAAGGTAAAATGCTTTACCGCGCAGATGTCCCCAATCATTTGAAATGTAATAACATATATTATTCTCTATTCGGTTAATGGTTTGGCTACTAAACGTCAGCTTTCCCTGCGAGATTACATTTTGGTTCAATGCAGGTAGTTCGCCATACCCAACAAGTCGGGAAACGTAAACCGGTGGTACCCCAATACTTTGAGTTTCCCTATAGGTTATGTTCATACCTGGAGCTAATGGATACTTGAAATAAATTAAATCCTTGTAGTTTTTGGTGTACCAATTTGTCTGGTCTAGTACTGACTGGATTTTGATCATACTCATTTCCCAACTATCGAAAAGTTCATACACAGGTGAAATCCCTCTATATTTTATATGAATTTGAGTGTAATTATCATCAACACTATAAGAGGTATACGTAGTATTCAAACTTCTAATTTTCTCAACAAAGGTATTATACACACTTGTTCTAAAGTGTAAACCGTACAATTCAACATTGGTCTCTTCGGAGAGTGTGCCCTCAGCGTCTTTTGTTGTAAGCTCAATATCATCGTTCACACTTTTCTCAGTGCTCGTTACATTAGCATCGGCAACAAAAGCAGAGTTTGAATCATCTACCCTTACTATTTTTAAGCTGTAAATGCTGTTGTTGACAAGGTTATCGGGTACATACCATGTAACACGCTTTTTATCCCTTTCATAGGTTACAGGCACAATTGATGTATTATTACCCGATTTAAAGTGGGCCTCGTATCGCCATGAGCCGGGTTTTGAGAAAAGGTAATCAACCCCCTTTAATAGCTGAATATACATACTGCCATACTCATTCTTGTAGAAATTTACCATATTACGCAACGGATAGGTATATACAACATTATTTTCAGTAATATAATCGGGGGCTACACCGGTAAGGAATGCTACCATTCGCTCTTCGGTTTGTCTTTTTCCGTTCAAGCTATAGTCTGTCCAACTGGAACTAGCGCCCCGTTCCTGAAAGTAAACACCAACTTTAAGCTTTAACTTTACCTCCGATGGTAAAACCTCCAGCGGGCGCAGGGCAAGCACATCTCTAGCGGAATTCCATTCCATTGCACATGGTATCTCGGTCTCGCCATTTACAAGCTTACAGTAATCTAATTTTATGCGGAAATACTTTTTGTTACCGCTGGCATCAAGAATTTCAAACTCTTCCTCAACCGGAATGTTGAAAACAACCTGAGGTGTAGTGAATACATCCACCTCATTTGCTCCATCGTTAGGTGTAAGCTCGGAAATAGCACTAACTCCCTCCAGCTCATTAACACTCACAAGCTTACACTGGTTGCCATAGCTGAAGTCAAAATGGCATTTACCCTTAACTAAACCTCCTAAAACATTATACTTAGCCTCAACAGCCCCAGCAAAATAGGTTGGGTTAGGCAGCTGCGCACCCAAAACGGCTGCAAACCCTGCATCAAGGATCGTGAAATCTTTTCTCTTACCAAAAACCCTAACGCGAATACCAATTTTGGCATCAACCCATGCCCAGGCCTGACCCTGAGCATACCAGCCATTTATTCCTAGCGGGCCTGTGTGACCCTCGCATCTGGCATACTCCCCAAAATTCTTGAGCATAAAATCGAAGCCCATACCCATATCAAAGTTGCCGGTAAAAAAGAGGAAATGCTGTTCGCCGGTACTTGCTTGTACTGAAGCCCCAAAAGCAAATCCTCCACCCGATTTAGTTAGACCATCCTGTCGCAGGTTTGAAAAATTTATTTGACTGCTTAAAGAAGAGAGATTGGATGGCAATGGGGGAAAATCAGGTAGTACAGAACCTACCATAAAATAGCTCTTTGCAGTAAGAATACCCATCTTTAAACTTACAGGGGAAGTTGGTGTACCTATGTAAATATACCAATTACTGGGAGCAAAGTAGAAATCCACTCTGCCAGCAAGATTATCTTTACCAGCCCCGCTAACAACATTGGCAACGTTTATATAGGCCTCGGCATATCCCGATAGTTCTTTCTTGCTTAGTAAGTACTCAATATTAACTCTAGCTTTTACCTTAGCATCGGCTTCGCTTTTATTAAGCTCTGTCATGAAACGGCCATCGCCTGCAAAAAATATTTTTTCTATACCAAAACTGCTATTAAACTCAATACCAAAAGCCACATTCCCGTTAAAGGCATCGGGCTTAGGTTGTGTGCCAATAACCACTTTTGCCATAACCCCAAGCGCAATGCTCGTTGTAGGCTTATAAATAATTCCTGATTTAGATACCCCTATAGCGGGTTTTGTAGTTTGAGTAGAAAGAGTATCCGATGTTAATGTAATATTATTAGGCATTATACGCTCCATGTGGTAATATGCCCCACCTCCAAAGCCGTACACTCCAAATCCAGGGAAAACTGCAATACCTGAAGGCAACGAAACACCTGCATCGGCAAACCAGTACCTAAATCCGGATACGCTACCAAACTGAGCTGTGGCATTAACCTTTATACCTGGGGTTATACTCATATCAACGTACCCAATATATCCATTACCATAGGTAGGATCATTCTTAAAGTTCTCAAGTCCACCTTTTAAAGCAACAGCGCCAAGATCAGCGTCAACCAAAATTTTCCTTAGCTCAATATCTTTATACTTCCACTCTCCTTTCTGCTGCTTAGCCCAAATTACAAAAGCAGAAGATCCTGCAATTTTCTCTTGCATTAAATTTACACTAGCATCAAATTTTAATCCTAACAGTGTATCCTTATTGTTTCTTTCAAGAGCAATAGCCTTAATTTGCACAGGAAAACCCGCCATTGCTCCCGATGTCATGGAGAAAGCCTTTATGTCAATCTGTGGTTGCCTGGTTTGTACAACTAACCCTTGGAAGGTAATATCGGCAAGGCTAACGCCGGGTGTTCCGTTTACAGTTACTTTCATTTTCCCATGCAGCTCTGCTTTGGGGTAGTAAACCCCATCTTTTGACTCCACAGTAATTGTTGAATTACTATCCAAAATCAACTTAGTCCCTGAACCAAAAAGCGGTGCATTAATCTCACCTGGCAATGAAACCTTAAACAGAAAGTTATTATCAGCATCAATACTTGCAGTATAATTTAAAGGTTTATTGGGCTCAGTAATAGGCAAAACAATTCCTCCCGACATTCCAAATCCGGTTATTTCGCTCTTTTCAAATGATAGCGAGAGTGAATTAATTGAGAATTTCCAACCTCCCAGATTCCCATCGTCAAGGCTTAATATCTGTGCGTTATATGCCAAACCGCCAGATATGCCCTCTAGGTCAATAAGGAACTTTGTAGCGTTGATTTCAGGCACTTTGCCACTTCTTGCAAAGGTCTTCGGGAACTTCAACGAAAACGAGCTAATGTATAAGCCTCTCCATAAATTCTTGTTTTCACCATCGAACAAAACCGATTTATAACCAGCAGGAAACTGAATGCCATCGGGATTTCGAGTATCGCTAAGGTCAAGAACTATGTTTTTGGCATAAAAACTATACCCTTTAAGTTTTCTTAGCTGAAAGGGATCAAGGCTAACGCTAAATAATATATCGTTGAAATCGGTAACCAATCCCAAAAACTTACCTGCAACCTTTTGACCTGTTAAAACAACTCTTGTAGCAGGGTTTTCTTTCCAGAAGTTATCTTCATCAAGGTATATTATCCCTGAGATTTGTGCTTGTTTGTATCCGTTACAATCCCACTCAATAAATGTAGAATCAGCCTTTATAATTAATTCCTTGCCAAACAAATCAAGTCTCTTATCTTTCAGCATTTTTAGCTGAGCAGTTTCTATGCCATTTATACCAACTGTAACACTATCAGCTACTAAACCAAATTTTTTGGTTGACCCTGGTAAACTTACACTCATATACGCCTTAAGCACTGCTCCCGAGGGAGTAAATTTTAGCTTATCGAGCACTATGGTGTAATACATCCCACCTATTTCTTTGACAATTCCTAATGGTAAGGTGTATACCTTTTCAGGATCTAGCATGTCTACAATTCTATTCTCACCCAAAACCTTCTGGGTGAGCGAATCGGCCAACCTATCCAGGTCTAATTGATCGCCAACAATTTCATCTTGGCTGTCAGTACTTATACTTGATAATGAAAAATAAGGAATATTTGGTACTGTAGATGGTTCCTCAGCATTAACAGGACAATCTAATATTGTTATTAAAACTAAAACTATCCAAAATTTAAATAGTAATGCTTTTATCATAATCCTTTAATCTTTACTTAGAGTGTATGTATAACTTAAAGTGCCATTAAAATCAATGGTTCTCTTGTTAGCCAATTCAATAGGATTATTCCTGTAAATAAAACTTAAATTCAGCGTTACCCTATGAACCTTTAAATGTGAAAAACCTCCTCCTACTCTAAAGGATAATACCTCGCCCGTAAAATTTTTATTGCGATATGAAAGATTATATGAGACACTGCAATTTGAGGTAATCTTTTTATTAAGGAACGATTTTGATACTCCAATTACAGGACCTATCATTAGAAAGTTATCGGTTTTGCTAATAATATTGTAATTGCTAATTATTGTGCCATTAACCAATAAATTAATGGGGTTAAATGAATGTGTATACATAACCGAACCTTGATAATTGGATGAATTATCCAATGTAGAGTTACCCGCCTGCCTATTATTTGATTGTTGATACGATAGATTAAAATTTAATGACCTACTCATTTCTTTATCGCTAACTGAGCCAAGAATAAAATTTCCATTAAGCATGGCCGACTGTGAAATCTGGGTAAAATTTAGTGTGTCTAAATTTTGGTATGGGGATATATTATTAACACTCTCGAATGGGTTTCTAATAAAAGTATAAAAGGCCTGATTAGTATAACTGGTCGAAAAATTCATCTTTTCATTTGGAACAAAACTTATGTTTATACTGTTTAAAAGGTTACGGGACGAAGAAACTTTTTTCCTGTCAAGGTTATTCCTTTGCATGCCTATATTACCAGCAATATTCACTTTCCCTTTTAGCAACTGGTTGGTAAAAGTAACCGCAATATTCTCAAAATCATTATTTATGTAGTACGCGCCCAGAGTTGAATAGTTAGGGTCAACTCTTTCATATGCTAAACCAATTGAATAGATAGAGCCTAAGTAGTTAACGCTTCCTTTCATAGCTTTCGAGAATGTAGTAGTCCCGTTCCGTTTTGATAAAAAGAAAGCACTACCCTTCTCAATCGACTCAGCATTTTCTTGTCGAGTATCGTTTGTCAATGAGTTGGCAGCAACCTCCGCTGAAACTTTAACTTTTTGAAATAAAGTCTTACTTAAATTTATTGTATAAACCATGTTGTCCTTTGGTTGCAAACCTAAGGAATCAGGGAATTCTGGGATACTGTTTAATATATCCCATGCCCTAAACACCCCTATTTCATAATTTGCGCCATCTTTGTTATAGCCAAATTTTGTTGCAAAACCTAATCGTTTGTAGTATGGATTTTGCCCAATTTTTGTTGAATCCCACTCAACGCCCTTAACCAATCGCCCATACATTGCACTAAATTTTACTCCTAAATCAGGAGGTGCTAGTTCAATCCCTCCTCCTAAGAATTGATGACCGTTTAGGGAATAAGAAGAAAAAGACATTGAATTGTACCCAACATAGGCTTTAGCCCATTTGTATGAAGGTTGTGCTCCAAACTGATTAAAGTTAAATGGCTGAGAATAGTTTATTTGTTGGTTTGAATATGAAAATGAAAAAGGGAGTGCAATTCCATAAATCGATAGGTTTGCATTACCCGAAAGAAATAATGAATATGGAACATATTCACCTATTTGACGGTAGCTTGAGTTTTGATTAAAACTAAAAGATCCTCCATAATCAAATGGTTTTTTATCTTTAAGCGTGGAAAAATCCTGTGCTATAGACTTTGAAAACAGAAAGATTAATAATAACAGTAAAAAACGATGCATTTTAAATTTAATTTTTAATAATTTGGTAATTCATCTGATTGTTTAAAAACCATTCTCTTGCTGTTATTAAAGCATTTTCATAACTTTCCACATTTAGGTCTCCACTGGGAAGTGTTTTTATTGGGAACCCATCAATGTAAGGGGCAATTAATTCTAATATTCGATATCCGCATAATATTGATACTTCTGAATCGGGGTTTGAAGACTCGCACAACTTTTCATCGGAAAAGATTTTTTCTACTATTAAATCGTAAAGAACTTTTTGACGTGTATATATAAGATCTTTATAAATGTAATCGACTACATTGCTATTTAACTG
Source organism: Bacteroidales bacterium (assembly GCA_018056955.1). Taxonomy (GTDB): domain Bacteria; phylum Bacteroidota; class Bacteroidia; order Bacteroidales; family Tenuifilaceae; genus Tenuifilum; species Tenuifilum osseticum. The sequence continues at coordinate 33,871 of JAGPEQ010000020.1, forward strand.
AAGAGAATTAACTCTTTCTTTTAGATAATCTATCGATTCCTGCTCTCCCATTCTGGCAAGCGCTAAGTGTATAGCCCACCTATCTGATTTTTTTAAAGTCTCATCGCTTAACTTTCCTTTTATCTTATTTTTCAGCAAACTATCGTTTAAAGCACCTGCAACTAGAACTAATTCCTTTATACTTGATTTAACATTTTCTATATAATTTGCCAATAATCTTATGTCAGCGGAATCATAACAATTCTTATCAAATTTTTGTAATTGCAATATAGCATTATATAAATGGTTTGATGGTTTCCGCATTAATATACTTATGTATATATCAACGCCTGATTGCTTTACTGCCAGACTTGATTCTTTCCTAACTATTCTATTAACTAAGTTTAAAGCATTTTCAATGTTATTGGGATTGTTGTATAGAGTGTCGGATAGCTTTAAATGCAAACATCGTAAAATTGCTATACTATCATCATAATTTTTTAATTTTTTCTTCAAAATACCAGTAGAAATTGCTTCGGAAAACTTTTCACACTTTTCTTTTCTTATAGACTGTGAATAGCTAACGAAAAAGAAGGGTATACTAAGTAATATTGTTATAAAAGCTTTTTTGATAAACCCTGTAATCATAATTGATACAATTAACAGTGCAATTTTAACGTATTTTTACAATTAGAACAAGGTGAAAATGTAATTTAGAATCTTTCTAATTATTTTTTTTTGAATATACCTTTATTAATGTTGTTTAGTTAAGGTAATTTATCATGTTGCGCGCAAGCGAAACATCACGCTATTGTGCTGAGTCCCGATTTATAGGGATAGGCTTCGCCGAAGCATCTCATTGCTCATTTCTCTTTAATCCTTTGAAGAGTTCCCACGACTTTGTTAGGGATGACAAAAACCCTATCTTCCTTTCTGCTCCCTTGTCATGCTGAGCTAGCCGAAGCATCGCTTTACCTTTAATCCATGTTGATTTTTTGGAAACCGCTCTTTGCCATGCTTTTCCGTTGCGATGCAACGTTTGACACTTGCTCTTTGGCATATGCATTGCGTGCATCGCTATACATGTGGGAATAATCATGGTGTTACAAATATTACGCCCCTACGGGGCTAGAAGCGTTGTTCGTTGTTCGTGAAGCTATTGTAATGTTGAGCGCTAGCGAAACATCTCATGGGGTCGATTAGAGATCCTTCGCTACGCTCAGGATGACAAATGAAGTTATTCGTGTAAGTTGCTCGTTGTTCGTGGGAAACAACCTCACTCCCCAGCCCTATTCCCTGAGAGGGAATGGAGCGGAAGAAGCAAGCAGAGGCATAAAAGCCTGACCCAACAATGGGTCGGGGGTGGAACGTGGCGGTGGGTCTAGAAAGCGATACCATATGAGCCACGCTGCAGGCGTGGCGAATAGTATCGCGTGGCAGTTCCACCCGCGGGGTACCCATCGGGTTGGGCTTTTCAGCCTTGATTTTCTTTGGTTCTTTCTTGTATCAAGACAAGAAAGAACGTGTGAATCGCTCTTTGCAATGTCTTTCTGTTGCGATGCAACGCATCTGAATTGCTCTTTGGAAAAGTTGTTGCGTGCATCGCAAAATAATTTGAATATCTCAATGCCCTGGGTTAAAACCCAGGGCTAATGTGATTTGCCCTTTCAGGGCGATTTATGTGTGCGTCTAAAGACGATTGCTAACTAGTGAGTTCTTAAATCTTAAATTGAGATCCCTCGACTAGCTCGGAATGACAATAGAGTTGTAAATATTTCGTCCCTACGGGGCTAGAGACGGCGTTCGTTGTTCGTGTATCGTTGTTCGTGAATGCTACGTTATACTCTCTGTGCAACACGTGTTACACTGTGTAACTCTGTGATACTTGCTGTTGCTCGGTTCATGAGATGGTTGTCATGCTGAGTTAAGTCGAAGCATCTCTTTCCCCTTTTACTTTTATATGAAATCACTCGACTACGCTCGGGATGACAATATCATTGGCTCCCTAACTCCCTTTGTCATGTTGAGAGCAAGCGAAACATCTCATGGGGTAGATTAGAGATCCTTCGCTCCCCGCTAGGGCGGGACAGGCCGCGCAGGATGACAGGTATGTTTATTTTGTTAACTAAACGACATTGATACCTTTATATCTATTATGCTATAATGTTACATTAGGAATTGTTAGCAACTTTTTAAATCTATTAAGTTAGAAAGCAATTATACCAAAATAAAAAGCCCCGCGGGGTAATCCCGCGGGGCGTAAGGGGGGCGGCGACCTACTCTCCCGCTGTGACGCAGTACCATCGGCGCTGGCGGGCTTAACTGCCCTGTTCGGAATGGGAAGGGGTGATCCCCG
>JAGPEQ010000083.1 GCA_018056955.1 Bacteroidales bacterium
CCGACAGGCATTTATTGACTTGTCGGCCATTTAGTAAAAAGCAAGTGCCATGCATGGATTCCAACACTAGTATCTACTCCTCAATCTTGATAAACTTTTCAAGAATGGCTTCCAGTTCAGCCTGGTTGTTGTATGAGATAACAATTTTACCGTCGCCTTTAGGGCCGGGTTTCACATCGGCACGCAGTCCTAGGCGGTTAGTAAGATGATCTTTAAGAACAATTTCCTGCTCGCCAAGGTTTGCCTTTCCCTTTGTTTCTTTTGGCTTGGACGGATTGTCAATCTGTGGCTCATTGGCCATTCGAACTAGTTCCTCAACCTTACGAACCGATAAACCCTCGTTAATGGTTTGGTGGTAAATATCAAGTTGAATCTTTGGATCCTCGATAGTGATTAAGGCACGCGCATGCCCCATGCTAATGAGGTTCTGACTAATGCCAAGCTGGATCTCGGCAGGAAGTTTAAGTAGGCGTAGGTAGTTGGATATGGTCGCACGCTTTTTGCCAACCCTTTCGGATAGGGTTTCTTGAGTAAGGTTGCACTCCTCTATAAGGCGCTGGTAGCTAATAGCAACCTCAATGGCGTTAAGGTCTTCGCGCTGGATGTTTTCCACCAGTGCCATCTCAAGCATTCCCTGGTCGTCGGCAGTACGAATGAATACAGGAATTGTTTTGAGTCCTGCCAGCTTTGCAGCCCTTAGGCGGCGTTCTCCCGAAATGAGCTGAAAGCGGCCATCGACCGCGCGAACTGTAAGGGGCTGGATAACTCCAAGTTTTGATATGGAATCGGCCAATTCCTTTAGTGCTTCCTCATCGAACTGGGTACGGGGCTGGTAGGGGTTAACATCTATCTTATCGACTTCAATCTCGTTAACCAATTCGCTCACCACTTGCTTCTCAGTTCTGAAATCCTGATTGCGGGTGGGATCGGACGCATCGTCGATAAGGGCACCTAACCCTTTGCCTAAAGCCATCTTTTTTGACATGGTAAATGTTTCCTCCTGCTTATTCCTCTATCTTGCTACTGTTATCAATGCTGGTCATGTTGTTTTTTTGCAGCAACTCGCGAGCCAGGTTCATGTAGTTTAACGATCCGGTTGAGGCGGCATCGTAAAGAATAACCGGTTTACCGTAACTGGGAGCTTCGCTCAGCTTGATATTGCGCTGGATGATGGTTTCGAATACCATTTGCTGGAAGTGCTTACGCACCTCATCAACTACCTGGTTCGAAAGGCGTAGCCTTGGGTCGTACATGGTGAGCAGGAATCCTTCAATTTGCAGCTCGGTGTTGAGGCGGGTTTGTATTATCTTAACGGTATTGAGTAGTTTGCCCAACCCTTCAAGCGCAAAGTACTCGCACTGTACGGGGATGATAACTGAATCGGCAGCAGTAAGTGCGTTTACGGTAATTAAGCCCAATGAGGGTGAACAGTCGATGAATACAAAATCGTAATCATCCTTTACTTTTTCTATTACTCCTTTGAGTATCTTTTCCCTGTTGGGCATGTTAAGCATTTCGATCTCGGCACCCACCAGGTCGATGTGCGATGGAATTAGGTCTAATCCCTTAATTTCAGAGTTTAAAACGATATCCTTTGGGTTGATATCATCTATGAGGCACTCGTAGATACTGGTTTTTACGTTGCGCAAATCAAAACCGGTACCCGATGTGGCGTTGGCCTGAGGGTCGGCATCAATCAGGAGTACCTTTTTCTCAAGAACCGCCAAGCTGGCTGCAAGGTTAATAGCTGTGGTGGTTTTACCTACACCACCTTTCTGGTTAGCTAATGCAATTACTTTTGCCATTACTATGTTTTTTTACAAGGGTCAAAAATAAGTTTCCTTTCCTTTTCATTCCACACCCCCATGGATGTGAATATGAACATTTGCCCCGATGTTATTAACAAGTTATTAACAATCGGTTTGTGCAAACGGTAACTGCAAAAATAGAAATTCTTTTATCAAACAAAAACCATTTTCCGGATAAGTGAATGAATTTTAACAGAATGGTTATATTTGCATCGGATTCGATGACTAAATTTCTATACGTTGGAAACAAGTTGGTTTGTAGTGGTAAACCCGCGGGCTGGAGGGGGTAAATCGGTTGTCGATTGGCCTATCATTAGTCGTTTGCTCAACAAGTACGATATTCACTATTCCCATGCCTTTACGGAGTATAAGTACCATGCGGTTGAGCTCACCGTGCAGGCAATAGTAAAGGGCTACCGAAATATTATTGCAGTTGGTGGCGATGGTACCCTGAACGAGGTGGTTAACGGGATTTTTATTCAAAAGACGGTAAGCCCCAGCGATATTACTGTTGGGGTAATAGGTGTTGGTACTGGAAACGATTGGTTTCGGATGTATGAGATTCCACACAACTACGAGGAATGCGTTAGGGCAATAAAGAATAAAAGGGTATTCAAGCAGGATGTAGGTGTGGCCGAGTACTACAAATCGAGCGTTAGGCATACCCGTTACTTCATTAACGCCGCTGGCGTTGGTTTCGATGCCGAGGTGGCTCGCCGGACTAACCGTTTAAAGGATTTGGGGAAACGTGGCGCGTTGCTATACATTCTTAGCCTTATTAAGGCGCTTATCCGGTACCGCTCAACCCGAATAAATGTTAAGGTTGATGGTAAGCACTTTCAGCATACAGTTTTCAGCCTCACCATTGGAATTTGCCGCTTTAACGGCGCTGGAATGATGCAGGTTCCTTTTGCCCTTTCGGACGATGGGCTGTTTGATGTTACCATTATTAAAAAGATAAGCAAGCTTAATGTGGTTGCCAACCTGCCACGGCTTTACAACGGAACCATCCTAAAGCATTCACGTGTTTTAGGCGTGAGGGGGAAAAGCATTGAGATAATGAGTATTCCAGCCGTAGGTCTTGAGGTTGATGGCGAATCGCTTGGCGAAACTCCTCTTAAATTCTCAATTATGCAGCAAGCGCTCTCCGTTATAGTTGGTGAGCAGTTTAACCAGTCCAAGCTAACCGCTAAGAAACAGCCCCAGCTACTTGAACCGGCAGCCAGGTAGGCAATATTTGGCATATACTATCCGTTTAGAATGATATTTAATTAGATTTTAGCCCATAAAACCACCATGCGGTTTGCAACAACAATCATTCTTTGTTTCATTATGGCCATTTCCGTTAATGGTCAGAACGGGGGCTTATCTACCTATCAGTTTCTGAATCTGCCTTACTCTTCGCGCGTTGCTGCCTTTGGTGGTAAGATGGCAGCATCGGATTTGGCCGATATCTCCCTGACTAACCAAAATCCGGCTATGCTCGATTCATCACTGCATAATGCCGTTAGCTTGTTCTACACAAGCTACTACGCCAGCATTAATTTTGCAGCGGTGTCGTACGCCCAGCGATTGAACTCCAGAAGTACGCTTGGCTTTTCAATTTTTGGAATTAACTATGGCCGTTTTGACCAAGCCGATGAATCGGGAGCAATATCGGGCACCTTTGGCGGCAACGATTTTGCTTTGGCGGTAACCTACAGCTACCGTATCGATTCCTGTTTTAATGTAGGGGTAAGCGTTAAACCCATCTACTCGCACTTGGAGCGTTATTACTCCCTGGGGATTTCTACCGATTTTGGTGTACATTACCTTTCAGGCAATAAACTCTTTGCTGCGGGTATTGCGCTTAGGAATGTTGGTGTGATGGTAAAACCTTACACTGCCAATACTTACGAGAACTTACCTTTTGAGGCTGTTGCCGGTTTCAGTAAGAAGTTGGCGCATGCACCTTTCAGGTTTGTTGTAACCATGCAGCACCTGGAGCGTTACGATTTGTATTACAGTTCCCCCATTAACAAAACCGATATTCTTGGCGAAGATGACAAACCGTCGCCCAATGTGGTTGAGCGGGTAGGCCGTGAGTTGATTAGCCATTTGATTGCCGGGATAGAGTTTGTACCCGTGAAAGGCTTTGCCTTACGTCTAGGGTATAACTACCAGCGTCGGAATGAACTTAAGGTGCAGGAGCGAGTTTCAACCGTTGGGTTTAGCTGGGGAGTAAGCCTTAGAATAAAGAAGTTTGATGTTAGCTACAGTAGGGCAACATACCATTTAACCGGCTCTACCAACCATTTTTCAATAACCACCAATCTTCAAAACTGGCTTTAGAGGCCACCCATCAAGTGGAGTTTTTATTACCTTAGCGGGTTCAAAAAATGATCTTACAACCAATGGATAAAAAAATAGTTATTGCTATTGATGGATTCTCGTCGTGTGGGAAAAGCACGTTTGCTAAGGCCATTGCAAAACGTTTAGGATACCTGTACATTGATAGTGGAGCCATGTATCGCGTGGTTACGCTTGAACTGCTCCGCCGGGGGCTTATTAACGATGGCGTGGTGGATACATCAATGCTTCAAAGTATTTTAAAGGAGATAAACATTGGCTTCTCATACGATCCTGTTAAAATGGCTTACCTTACAACCCTGAATGGCGAGGTGGTTGAGGACGAAATTCGGAGTCCGCAGGTTGCTAACCATGTGAGCCTTGTTGCCGCTATACCGGCTGTGCGAACCCGACTAGTGGAGTTGCAAAGGGAACTTGGCAAAAAGAAAGGAATTGTAATGGATGGCCGCGATATTGGTACAGTGGTATTCCCCGATGCTGAGCTGAAAATATTCATGACAGCCGACCCTATTGTTCGTGCCCGGCGCAGGTTAAAGGAGTTGCAGGAAAAGGGTTTGAATGTTACCTTAGACGAGGTGCTTAAAAATATTGAGGAGCGCGATTACATTGACCAGAACCGCGATGTGGCTCCACTCCGCAAAGCCGATGATGCCGTGGTTCTCGATAATACTAACATGACAGTTGAGGAGCAAATGGAGTGGGTGGAGGAAATGGTTAAGCGCCTTACCGTTTAAACCAAATTATAGCTTATCTGTTTAGCAGTATAATACTGAATTTGAATGAGAATTGAGATTGATCCTAATGCCGGTTTCTGTTTTGGTGTAGTAAATGCAATCAAAACAGCCGAAGAGAATCTGAGCAAAGGAATTGAAATCAACTGTCTGGGCGAGATTGTCCATAACGAGATGGAAAATAATCGCCTTAAAGGGATAGGCATGAAAACCGTAAAGCACGACCAGTTGCCCGAGTTGGGAGGGAGGAGTGTCCTAATCCGTGCTCACGGTGAACCACCATCAACCTATGAGTTAGCAAAAAAGTACAACATCAACCTGGTTGATGCTACCTGTCCGGTGGTTCTTAAGCTGCAGGAACGTGTCCGCAAGGCCTGGGAACGCCTTCAACCCCTTGGCGGAACTGTAATTATTTTTGGTAAAAAGGGGCACGCTGAGGTTATCGGCCTATGCGGACAAACTAACAACCAGGCTGTAGTAGTTCAGGATTTGAACGATCTTGACGGGATCGATTTCAGTAAACCTATCGAAATTTTCTCGCAAACCACAAAGGAACCCGAGCACTATAGGGAGATTGTTGAGGAGATAAAGCGCCGGGTAGCTATATACAACACACAGCCCGAAACCCTACTTAAGGTTAATAATACCATTTGCGGACAGGTGTCGAACCGGAAGCCTCACATTAAGGCTTTTGCACAAAAACACGATTTGATGATTTTTGTTAGTGGCACCAACAGCTCAAACGGGAAGATGCTTTTTGAGGCCTGCCTGGAAGTAAACCCCAATAGCCATTTGATTGTGAATTCAGCTGAATTAAAGCCAGAATGGTTAAGTGGTTGCCAGAGTGTAGGTATTAGCGGGGCAACCTCAACCCCACTTTGGCTCATGCAGGAGGTGGCAAGTGCCATTGAGGCAATTGTTAAGGGGAAAGGATAAAGGTTAAAGGATAAAGGTTAAAGGATAAAGGTTAAAGGATAAAGGGTAAAGGATAAAGGATAAAGGATAAAGGGTGACCCGTCCTGAAATAAGTCACCGGGTTAATGAGTAGGTTCAGGGCTTGTAAATAAAACATCATTAGGGTTTATAGAGTAGGATAATAAATGGTTTCTGCAGAACTTCTATGTTTTGGTTTCAGTAAGTCAACATTTCCCTGATTTCTGTAAAATGGTAGAAAATATGCTCTGAAAAGTTCAAATGTTTAGGTTAAGTATCTAAAAAATTGTTGACTATATAGTATAACCAAAAAAACGATACTATTTTTACCGACCAAATCAACAACTAAATTGAACATTATGAATTTGAAACTACGACTTACCCTAATGAATTTCCTTCAGTTTTTCATTTGGGGTTCATGGTTACTTACCATAGGGGCTTACTGGTTTCAAACCAAGCAGTGGAGCGGAACAGAATTTGGCGCCATTTTCTCCACAATGGGATTGGCATCGCTGTTCATGCCTGCCATAGCAGGTATCATTGCCGACCGTTGGATAAATGCCGAAAGGCTTTACGGAATTTTCCACATACTTGGTGGAGTAATGCTATTTATAGTCCCAATGGTCAACAACCCCACAACAATGTTTTGGGTTATGCTGGTTAACATGATGTTTTACATGCCAACCATTGCTCTTTCCATCACGGTTGCTTACTCCTCAATGAAAAGCAGGGGAATGGATATCATAAAAGAGTATCCGCCAATAAGGGTGTGGGGAACAATTGGTTTTATTGTGGCATTATGGTTTATCAGCTTAATGGGCTTTGAAACGTCATCAACCCAGTTTTACGTTGCTTCCATGGCATCGTTCATTTTAGGCCTATACGCCTTTACCTTACCTCAATGCCCGCCCTTAGCTCGTGGTCATAAGAAGTCGTTGGTTGATGAGCTTGGACTAAATGCGTTTAAGCTTTTCAAGAGCACCAAGATGGCCATTTTCTTCATTTTTGCCATGTTGCTTGGCGCATCGCTGCAGCTGACAAACGCCTACGGCGACACCTTCCTTCACGATTTTGCCAAACTACCCCAGTTTGCTGATCTGGTTGCAGTAAAATACCCTGCCATTATCATGTCCATTTCACAGATCTCCGAAACTCTGTTTATTCTTACCATTCCCTTCTTCCTTAAGCGTTTTGGGATTAAAAATGTGATGCTGATGAGCATGGTAGCATGGGTGCTGCGTTTTGGCCTTTTTGCAGTTGGCGATCCAGGCCCGGGTCTTTGGATGATTATCCTTTCATGTATAATCTACGGTATGGCTTTCGATTTCTTCAACATATCAGGTTCGTTGTTTGTTGAAACCCAAAGTGAGCCATCCATAAGGGCAAGTGCGCAAGGTTTGTTTATGATGATGACAAACGGTTTTGGTGCTTTTCTGGGAAGTAGCATTAGCGGTATCATAATCGACAAGTTCTTCACCATACCTAATGCGCCTGAAGGTGCAATACAGTTCAACTGGACAGGCATTTGGATAACCTTTGCAGCCTACTCGCTAGTGGTTGCCGTTCTGTTCGCTTTCCTATTCAAGCATAAGCATAACCCTGCCGATGTGGCTAACGTTCAGCACTAAAAGGTGGGTGTGTAAAAATATAAAAGGCCATGGGAAAAACTCATGGCCTTTGTTTTTGGGAGATTTTATTACTTTTTCTTTTCTCTACGTTTTATCTCGTCGCGAATTTTGGTTGCTTTTTCGTACTCCTCGTTTTCAACAGCCTCACTAAGTAAGCGGTTGAGCTCATCGAGCGATAACCTGCGGATTTGATCAGTAAAGCTGTCGGTTGGTTCTGGTGTTTCAGTTTCGCTCTCATCTTGAGGTTCTTCGGAATTATACTCCTCTACATCGAGGGTGATACCTGCCTTTTCAATTATCTCCTCAGTGGTATAAATGGGGCAGTTGAACCTAAGGGCAAGGGCAACAGCATCGGAAGTGCGCGAGTCAATAAAGAGTTCCTTTTTGCTATCCTCACAATGCAGTTTTGAAAAGAAAACGCCATCTTCCAGCTTATAGATGTGAACGTCAATAAGATCGATACCAAAGGCACGGGCAAAGTTAAGGAATAGGTCGTGGGTTAGCGGGCGGGGCGGGGTTAGCCCTTCGAGCTGAATGGCTATGGCTTGGGCCTCGTACCCCCCTATGATTATGGGAATTCGTCGGTTCCCATTCTCCTCGCTCAGAACCAGAGCGTATGCTCCTGATTGGGTTTGACTATACGATATCCCTAATACGGTTAACTTAATTTTACTCATTTGAACAAATGTTCAGTGTGTAGAAACAGATTTGCAAATTAAAACAAATATACCATTTATTCACAAACCCAAACAATTTTTTGAGTTGATAATTAAATGTTGATTAGTTAACAAAAACAAGCATTCCTTTTGTCTTCCTGAGCGAAGCGAAGGAACTCATTATTAGCGTACCGTGTTCAGTGAGCAGTGTACAGTAGGGGGGTGATGTTTAAGGATAAAGGATAAAGGATAAGGTTCAAGGTTTAAGGTTCAAAGTTCAAGGTTCATGTAAAAGGCATAATGTCATAGGCTTAGGATTTTTTATCAACCAACAACCATCAACTATCAACCATCAACTGAATAGGTATCAAAGTGTTACACGGAGTTTACACGGTGTTACACAGAATGGCATTCACGAACAACGAATCACGATCAACGAACAACGAACGCCGTCCCCAGCCCCGTAGGGGCGAAATATTTGTAACCCCATGGCTACTCCCACATGTATAGCGATGCACGCAATG
>JAGPEQ010000084.1 GCA_018056955.1 Bacteroidales bacterium
TGGACCGATAGTCTAAATAAGGGATTTATTGATGCTGTAAGAGGCTTTGAAAAACCTGTTGAGATTTTTATTGAGAATCTTGATACCAAGCGCTTCCCGGAGAACCTGAACAGGAAAGAGCAAAAAATCTATATATTATCCCGAATTCAGCAAATAAAACCTAATCTCATTGCCCTAACCGACGATGGAGCCTTTATCTTAATGGAATCGCTACTAAAAGAGTTTTCAGGGTTAGACACAATTCCTATAGTTTTTATGGGTGTAAATCAAGAAAAGGATTACCCTAAAAATTTTACAGGAGTACTGGAAACAATCGATATAAAAGCAAACCTGGAGTTTATAAAGCAGCTTCAACCTAATGTAAAAAGGGTTTACTGTGTAACCGATCAAACAATCACAGGCAAGGTTATTGGCGAAAGGATTAAGAGCACCCTACTTAAGTATAATCCTGGTTTTGAGGTGCAGGTTATTGGAAACTGCAGTTACTATGAGTTAGTCGATACTCTTTCTAACCTAAACGATAACGAAGCAATTCTGTTCTTACTTTTCAATAGAGATAGCAAGGGGAACTATTTTTCCTATGAGGCAATACTGGATTCATTAAGCAGGAACGTTAAAGCTCCCATTTACGGTACATGGTCGTTTTACCTAAACCATGGAATAGTTGGAGGAGCCATAATATCGGGTTACCATCACGGTAAACGAGCCGGAGAGCTAGCAAGTCTGCTACTGAAAGGGGTTTCGCCCAAAACTATTGCTCCTACCGATGGCCCATCCGATTTTATTGTTGACCATTTACAACTTGTAAAATATTCCATTTCACAAAAACTTTTACCCCAAGGAACGCTCATCCTTAATAAAAATAAAAGGTTTATTCATTTAAGCAGAGGCACAACTCTGGTTGTTGCAGCGATAGTTCTTTTGCTAATTGTGCTTTTAATTTTCATGGGTGTGTATAGCCGCATGAGGCACAAGGCGCTAAGGTTGCAAAAGTACTACAACACTTTGCTGGAGCAAAAGAACCAGGAGGTTGAAAACAGCTTAAAGTTTGCGGAGGAGGCAAATGAGCTAAAGAGTGCTTTTCTGGCCAATATGAGCCATGAAATCCGTACACCCATGAATGCCATTGTTGGTTTTTCAAAGCTGATAAAGGAATCATCGCTGCTAAGTCCGGAAGAGGTAAACGGTTATCTTGATATTATTGCAGAGAATGCTCAAAGGCTAATGAGGCTTATTAACGATATCATTGATATTTCAAAGATTGACTCAAAGCAGCTTTCCATCTATAAACGCCCTGTTCAGCTTGGTCCCCTGTTTGCCAACTGCTATAGGGCTGCCGAGGTAGAGCTCGACAGGGTGAACAAAAATAACATTGCCATTGAAATGTCGTTTCGTCCCACCGATGCAGCCCTTGAGGTAGTAACTGATCCCGATAGGCTTCAACAGGTGGTAATGAACCTGCTAAACAATGCCATTAAGTTTACCAGTAGTGGGCGGATAGTTTTAGGTTACAGTGTTATACACGATTTACTCAGAGTGAGCGTGGAGGACACAGGTATTGGTATCGACTCACAGTATCACGATGCAGTTTTTGAGCGTTTTAGGCAGATAGACGGAACACTGAACCGGGAGTACGGCGGGTCAGGTTTAGGCCTGTCAATATGCAAGGGAATAGTTGAGGCTATGGGAGGTAGGATTGGTGTGGACTCAAGGCCAGAGGTAGGATCAACCTTCTGGTTCGAGGTACCCATAAGCTTAGCCACGCACGGGCAGCATGTTGAGGTACCAGTTAAGGCTTCAAAGTCAAAGTTGAAAAACAAGGTTTTGCTCATTGTTGAGGACAACGAGCCCTCGGCAATCCTTTTAAGGGAGATGCTCAAGGGTACGGGTGCAGTGCTCCTTCAGGCTGCTACAGGCAAAGAGGTTGCAACTATCCTGAACGATAAGGTTAAAATTGATATTGCGCTGGTTGATGTTTACCTACCCGATATGTCGGGCTACGAGGTGGTTACAAAAATTAAGCAGGCTCAGCCTAACGTTAGGGTAATTGCGCAAACAGCTAATGCTATGGACACCGATAGACAAAAGTCGCTTGAGGCAGGTTGCGATGAGCACATCACAAAGCCAATAGACAAGGATAAACTTATTGAACTACTTTCAATGTTACTTTCCTGATTTTCCTAAAGGAAAAACAGTGCAACGCCTACCACTGTAATTACTGCTCCTACAAGCTCTTTAGCAGTAATTTTTTCCTTGAAAACAACTACAGCTGGAGCAATAATTAAAACGGGTACAATCGACATCAAGGCTGACGCAACTCCTGTTGAGGTGTATTTTACGGCTAAAAGCGAAAAGGAAACACCCAAAAACGGGCCAAAGAATGCCCCTATTAATAGCCGCTTCATAGCCTTACCGTTTCGTAATGCCTCGGAAAGGTTTTTCCACTTATTTGAAAAGGCAAAAAAGAGAGTAAAGCCAACAATTCCTGTAATAACTCGTATTTGAACGGAGGGGATAACATCGTAGCCAGCCATTCCGTACTTACTCAAAACTAAGCCTCCGGCTTGTCCCAGCGCACCACCAAATGCTAAAAGGATACCTCCAACAGGATACGAAAACCGAACCCGTTTCCCATTTCCGTTCTCATCGGCCGATTGGCGCTCCAATACTACCAATACTATACCCGCTAGCACAACAGCCATGGCAATGGCCTGCTTGAGCGTTAGGGTTTCGCCCATGGTTATCCAACCTATGATTGCAGCCATAGGCGGAGCTAACGACATTATAAGCATGGAGATACGGGAGCCAATAACAACGTACGACTGAAAAAGAAATAGATCGCCTAAAACAAATCCTACCAAACCCGAAAGCGATAGCCAAACCCACTGATGCGTGCCGGCATCAACCGGAAATGCTTTTCCGCGACTTATCAGGGCATACACCGAAAGGAATATAAAGGCAGTACCCAGCCTTAAAAGGTTAACCGAAAGCGAACCCACCTTTCGGCTGGCCGATTCAAAGGCCAGGGCGGTTACAGTCCAAAAAAAGGCTGTTAGCAAAGCGGCAAGCTCGCCGTAGTATTGTTCCATAAATTCACTTTAATAAATATTACCCAGTTGGAGTTTAATGGAGCTGTTTGGTTTAATACTCCATAAAATAAATTGGGCTGTCCCTTAAGGAACAGCCCATTGTATCTTGTTCATTAACCTGTTACAGAGCGTTAACGTGTTTCTGAATTGAACTCTTAAGGTTAGCTGCTTTATTCTTATGAATGATATTGTTCTTAGCTAACTTATCGAGCATAGCCGATACTTTAGGAAGTAATTCCATGGCTGCAGCCTTATCGGTTGTGTTGCGTAAAGCCTTTAAGGCATTACGGGTTGTTTTTGCATAGTAACGGTTGTGTTCCCTGCGAGACTCAGTTTGTCTGATTCTCTTTTCAGCTGATTTATGGTTTGCCATCGCTAAAAAAGTATTTTCATGTTTAGTAGCCCGTAGGGGAATCGAACCCCTGTTACAAGGATGAAAACCTTGCGTCCTAACCCCTAGACGAACGGGCCATTGTTTACTTTGCAAAGAGCATTACCTCATGAAAGCGGGTGCAAAGGTAAACGATAAATTTTTTTCTGCAAAATATTTGCTAAAATTTTTTACTTAAAAGTGTATCGAACTGAAAATCCGGCATTAAACCAAATACCAGGCGACTCAATAATGTTAAAAATTGGCAGAATGTCCAGCCCCAAGCAAATGGGAGCATCCTTAAAAGTATACTCAAGGCCAATTACACCGTCGGCACCAAGGAAAACTTTGCTACCGTATTCGCTCTCAAATGGATTCTTTTTATCGGCATTGGCAGTAGCAAAATGGGCACCAAATCCGTAGTACCACTTTAAACCCGGGGCATCGGGTATAGGATTGTGAAGCTGATAAAGTCCGGTAATACCAATTCCTCCCCACCCAAACGACAGAACACCCTCAACTGCTGATTTCTGGGCAAAGAAATGTTTAACGGTAACTCCGGAGGGGTAGCCACCTCTGAGGCCAAGACCAGTTTTATAGTCCTGGGCATTTGCAGCTGAATAAGTTACAAACACTGTAGCGAGAATAAAGAGTAATCTTTTCATATTATAGGTATTTAGTTAGTGCAAATATATTCATTTGACATTAAAAAGCGTTAGTGTTTAACAACCTCATCAGCTAAATGTTGTAAATCGGTTCCAGCAAGATTGCCTGAAGTCATTATCAACAGGTTGCTATTGCCCCAATTGTGCTGTAATAGGACGTCGACAAGGTTGTTTGCATCAGTAAAAACAGCAGGATGGGGATCACCAAATCCTTGAATTACATCGTTTGGGTCAATTGGTGGCAATTTTTTCAATTCCAGGGCATGGGGATTGAAGAAAACGTATGCAACATCAGCACCCGTGAGAGTTCCATTATACTGGCCTAAAAAATCTTTTGTCAGGCTACTAAAGGTGTGTAGCTCAAAGCATACCACCAGTTTTCGGGCAGGATATAGCTCCCTAACAGCCTCAATGGTAGCTTTAAGTTTTGATGGCGAATGAGCAAAATCCAAAAAAACACTGGTGCTTGTTCCTTGCGCTAGCAGCTGCAATCGCTTTGAAGCTCCTTCGAAAGTTTCAATGGCATTGTAGAATTGTTTTTCAGTAACTCCAAGGGTAATGCAAGCCGCTTTAGCAGCGGATATGTTCTGCATATTGTGCTTTCCGAATACCTTTAATGGGATGCTTGTGCCATTGAAATCAAGGCTCCAGATGCCGTTTGCTATACCATGTGGATGGGTATGGTAGGGAATTCTTTTGATATCGTTCCGTTGGCTTTCTTCTACAACCCTACAAACCTCAGGGTCGTCGGCACAGTATATGATTTTTCCGTTGGGCTCAATACAATCAATAAACTTAGCAAACTGTTCCCGGTAGATATCAAAAGTGGGAAAAACGTTAATATGATCCCATGAAATTCCCGATATGATTGCAATGTTTGGACGGTAAACATGAAATTTTGGTCGAGGATCGATAGGGGATGTAAGGTACTCATCGCCCTCAAAAACAGCAAATGGCGCATCATCGGAGAACGACACCATATTCTCAAAGCCCTTTAGCTGAGCGCCAACCATATAATCGAACTTAAAGTTGAGGTGCTTTAGCACGTGCATTATCATTGATGTGATGGTGGTTTTGCCATGGCTTCCACCCACAACAATCCTTGTTTTTTGTCGCGATTGCTCGTAAAGGAATTCGGGGTACGAATAGATCTTTATGCCAAGTTCTTTTGCCCTAAGCAATTCCGGATTATCGGCTCGTGCATGCATACCCAGCACAATGGCTTCAATTTCAGGGGTTATAATGCTTGGGTTCCAACCCTGATGGCTAGGCAAAAGACCATGGTTTTTAAGATGCGAAAGCGATGGTTCAAAAATTTCATCGTCGGAACCGGTTACCTGGTAACCTTTTAGCTTCATGGCTATGGCCAAGTTGTGCATTGCGCTGCCGCCTATAGCAATAAAATGAACTCGCATTTCAGTTTCTGGGATTGAGGTTATGGAAATATGTTTTCTACCGTTTCTTATTGTTCAAGTAATTCTTCCATTCAATGGTATTGCCGTAAAACACGTTAAAATCAACCTTACCCTGAACTCCTTTTAGTCGCCCCTCGTGGTGGTACTGCCAAAAGGTCCATGACTTCTCAATTTCGGGGGTATGATCGAAAGAGCAGATCCAGATATCGTGATCGGGAAACGTTTCGCTAATGTACCATTTAAATGTATCCTTATTGGTGTAAATTAAAACCTTTTGTCCTGTTGTTTTTTCAACAAGTTCAACAAAGTCAACCAGGTCGGCAATTATTTGCTTGCGTGGCCTACGAACCACATTGCCCCATTCCTCAACATCAACCACAGGGGGTAAATCGAGTTCAACCCCATCAATTGCCCTCAAGAAGTTTTGTGCCTGAGCAATGCCCCTCCGGTTGAAGTTAAAGAAATGGTAAGCACCCACGGGGATACCCGCTTCCCTTGCACGGGTAACATTGTTGCGAAACGATTTGTCCTTAAGGGTGGCACCCTCGCTTGCCTTTATAAAGGCAAAATCAACCTTATGATCCTTTACTTTTTCCCAGTCAATTTTTCCGGTGTGAGCTGATACGTCGATACCCCAAATCAAGTAACGGTGATGAGGATCGGAAATGAATCGTACAATAATCCATACGGCTAAAGCACCAATAAAAAGGGCAACGGGTAAAATGTACTGGTTATTTCTTTTTTTCTTCTTCATAGTATAGCTGCAAATATACCTAAATGTTGTAAAAATGCAGTGTTAGCTAATCAATATCAATTTAATTAACTATCAGCATACTTTTGGAATTAGGATAAAAATTGCTGTATATTTAAAAAAAATTTGGTATGAAGTTTCGCATAGTTAAGGCTATAGCTTTAAATATCCCCTTACTACTAATACTTTTTGTTGCTCAATCGGGGTTTATTAGTGCTCAGGACGATTTGCTGGAAGGCGTTAAGCCTTCATCGCTTGAGGCACTTGCAAAGGTTCTGGAACGTCCCGACGACTCTGTGAAAGTGGTTACATTAAAGTTACTATGCTGGGAGAACCGAAACAGTGATCCGGATAAAGCCATAGAGTATGGACAAATGGCGGTTTCGCTTGCCAAATCGTTAAACCTTAAAATGGAATTGTCCGATTCTTACAACCGCTTAGGAATAGCTTATAGGAACAAAGGACGATACGCTCAAGCCCTGGAGTGTTACTTTAACGGATTGGAGGTTTCACGAACACATGGTTTTGACAAGCACCTAGCTTTTCAGTATAACAACCTTGCCGACCTGTATAATAGGCTTGGGCTGTACGGAAGAGCTCTTGAGTTTGGCAAGCGTGCCATGGAGTATGCCCAAAAGGTTAACGATGATTATACCCTTGCCTACATTTACAACATCATGGGTACCATTTACAAGAATAAGAATGAGCTTGATTCGGCGCTAAATTGTTTCACGCATTCACTGGAGCTACGGCAGAAAATTGGATACAATCAGGGTATAGCAACGTCGCATCTCAACATAGGATCAATAGAGCTACTGAGGGAACAATACAGTAAAAGTTTACAAAGCATTCAAACTGCCATTGATTTATATTCACCCAAAAACGATTTGCAAGGGATTGCAATTGCATACTACTACAAAGGTCAACTATACAATAAATTAGGTAACTTCAATAATGCCATTTACTGTTTTGATGAAAGCTTAAAGTATAACGAGAGTTTTAAGAACCTTACTGTATCGCGCGATTGCTATAACGGTTTGGCATATGCCTATGCTAAAAAGAAACTATTCGATAAGGCATACTATTTTAGTAGCAAGGCAACCGAGATAAACGATAGCATATCGCTTAGCCAGTACGTTGAGCGCTTAACCCAATTAACTGAGGCTTTAAAGTACGAGGAAACCCTGAACCTACAAAAGGAAAGGGAAAAGGCACTTGCTGAACGCTTGGATTTCCAGCGAAATATTATAAAACTTTACATTGCAATCATAATCCTTCTTGCCCTGATAGTTGGTCTTGTAATTTATTTCTACATAAAAAGGGCAAAGGATATCAGACTACTACAGGCTCAGCGCGATGAAATTAACATGCTTAACAGTACCAAGGATAGATTTTTCTCAATTCTTGCCCATGACCTTAAAAATCAGTTAACCTCCATTGTAACCATTGCGCAAATGGTAAAGGATAAAAGTCTTGCCATTGGCGACGATGGATTGATAGAGCTTTCGAGGCGTTTATATGCCCTAGGCTTTGCCACAAACGATTTGCTGGAAAATGTTCTTAGCTGGATTAAATCGCAGGGTAAGCAGGTTATAGCCCGAAAGAGCAACATTGATTTGAAAGAGTTTATTGACAGGGTAATACTGACCCAAAAGCCTGCAGCCGAGATTAAAAGTGTTGCCATAAACAACAGGGTTGAACCCGGCATTAGCATTCACACCGATGCCGATATGTTAAGCACGGTGGTTAGGAATTTGATTTCTAATGCCATTAAGTTTTCTAGTTCCGGTGGAAGGGTTGACGTGTTCGCTTTTCCCAAGGGCAACCATGTGGAAATTTCCATTACCGATTACGGGGTGGGTATGCCCAGGGAAACAACCGATAGGCTTTTTAATACCCTAGAATCATTGACACAACCTGGCACAATGAACGAGCAGGGTAGTGGGCTTGGCTTAATAATCTGCAATCAGCTGGTAACCGATTTAGGCGGACAGATTAAGGTAACCAGCGAGCCGCAACGGGGGAGCACTTTTACGGTTAGCTTGCCTCACGTTAGTTAAAGTACTTACCAACCTTGTTTATAGCCGTAGGGAGGGCAAACACCACTACTCGGTCGTAGGGCTTTATTTCTGTATCGCCTTTAGCAATAAAGGCGTTATCGCCACGAACAACACCCCCAACTATGGCATCCTTAGGGAAGCCAATATCCTTGAGCTTACCCTTGGTTATAGGGGCGCCCGGTTTAACAATAAACTCAAG
>JAGPEQ010000021.1 GCA_018056955.1 Bacteroidales bacterium
AAGAAACCAATATGACAAAAATTATTGATTGTCGTGGACAGCTATGCCCTCAGCCACTTATCAATACCAAAAAGGCTCTGAAAGAATCGGTTAAGGATGAAACGATTCAGGTTTTAATAGACAACGCAACATCGTGCCAGAATGTTTCCCGTTTTTTAGCCGATAACGCAATCCCATTTACCGTTGATGAACAGAATGGACTTTTTACCCTAACAATCAATCCAACTGGTTCGGAATTTAATCCCAAGAAAGAGGCAGAGGAATACTGCGAGATCAGTTTTCCACCCAGAGGCAAAAAATACATTGTTGTTCTTACCAGCCATTTAATGGGGAATGGTGACAATGATTTGGGAAAAATTCTCATGAAAGGTTTTTTAAACACTCTACCCAGTCTCGAAGGGCTTCCGGAGGAGATCATCTGTTACAACAGCGCAGTTACACTTGCTGTAAAGGGTAGCGATACTGCTCAGAGCCTAGTAAAACTAATGGAAATGGGTGTTAAAATCACACTTTGCGGAACATGTGTCGATTTCTTTAGTATAAAGGATAAAATTGAGGTGGGAACAATCTCAAATATGCTCTATATTGCTGAAAGGCTTAGCTCAGGAATCCATACTGTTAAACCGTAGTAATGGCGAACTATTACTTCGATAATTCGGCTACCAGTCACCCTAAGCCACCTGATGTTGCCCAATACATTAATGAGTACCTGAAGCTTGGTGGCACCTATGGACGTAGTGCATACGATAGGGTCATTAATGTTTCTCGGATAGTTGAACATACCCGAATCTTACTCGCCAGGCTATTAGGCACAAGCCTTGCCGAAAATATTGTGTTTACTTACAACGCAACCCATGCACTCAATATTGCCATAAAGGGTTTTTCCTACCGGAAAAAACGAGTACTTATTTCCCCCTTGGAGCATAATGCGGTAACACGCCCTGTGTTTCACCTGCAGAATACTATTGGACTTGAGTTCGATATCATGCCTTACAACCCCGATGGTTCAATAAATATTGAAGGCCTCAGACAATTGGATCTAAAATCTTACGATTTGTGTATTGTTAACCATGTTAGTAATGTGAATGGGGTTGTACAGCCTATTGCTGAGTTAAAAGCTCTGCTGGGTGATGTTCCGTTGCTTGTCGATGCAAGTCAGTCTGCTGGGCATATTCCTATTGAGGTGGATACCTGGAACATCGATATGCTGGCATTAACTGGGCATAAGGGGTTGATGGGACCAACCGGAACAGGTTGCCTGTTTGTTCGCACCCCCGAAATAATCAACCCGTTAATACATGGAGGTACCGGTTCCCGTTCCGATAGCTTTCTGATGCCCGACTTTTTACCCGATAGGTTTGAGGCCGGAACCCCAAATGTTTTGGGTATTTTCGGTTTATATGGAGCCCTATCGGCAAATGTAACCAATAGCTACGAGCGAAAACATTTTATGGACCTACTCGAAAGGGTTGAGCATTTAAGATCATTTAAAGTGTTCCGATCCCTTGATGTTAAGCATCAGGCATCGTTATTCTCAATAACTTCCAATAAATACAGCCCTTCAGAACTGTCGGATCAGCTTTTCAAGCGCTACTCCATTGAAACCCGAAGTGGTCTTCACTGTGCACCGCTTGCGCACCAAACCCTAAGGACGTTCCCTATGGGTACTGTCAGGTTTTCGCTTTCCAAATACCATAATTCAACCGATTTGAATTACCTTTACTCTGCCCTGAAAGAGCTCGATCATGGATGAACGGAAAGGTAAATGTTTACTCCTTTTTCAGAGTATTCATAAGGTAATGCAAGCTGAGCATATTATTGTAGGCTTAGGCGTGCAGTATCAAATAATTCCAGTACCCAAGGAGTACAGCTCTGAATGTGGTATGTGTATTGAAATTGATTGTTCTGATAGTAATAATCTCTTAGCTGAATTACAACTAAATAGATTATCGTTTAACATAGTAATAGAAGTAGATTCATGAGTACCAATTTCGACTTGTTAACCACTGTGGAGTACGGTGGCTGTTCGGCTAAGATTCCAGCTTCGGTGCTCGAGTCCATTCTGCTTAACCTGCCCAAAGTGACCGATCCCAATGTATTGGTAGATATTGATACCCACGACGATGCTGGGGTTTTCAAGATAAATGAGGATTTAGCCCTAATATTCACCACCGATTTTTTCCCACCAGTATGTAGCGATCCGTATGAGTATGGACAAATAGCCGCAACCAATTCATTGAGCGATGTTTACGCCATGGGGGGCGAACCTTTCCTTGCGCTAAACATAGCCATGTTCCCTTCTACTAAAATTCCTTTAGATGCCTACAGGCAAATCCTTGAGGGTGGGGCAAGTGTAGCTCAAAAAGCAAATACAATAATTATTGGTGGTCACACCATCGACGACTATCCCCCAAAGTATGGTTTAGCCGTGGTGGGTAGAGTTCATCCTGATAAGGTGATTACCAATGCCGGCTTACAACCCGGCGATGCTTTGATCCTGACCAAACCTTTGGGCACTGGTGTAGCGGTAGCCGCTAAGCGCTTAGGAATTGTGTCCGAAGCGGCTTACAGCGAGGCCCTTTTCTGGATGAAACAGCTTAACAATACTGCCGCGCAGGTCATGCAAACCGTTGGTGTTAAAGGTGCTACCGATATTACCGGGTTTGGGCTTATTGGCCACGTATACAAAATGGCTAAGGCAAGCCGCGTTGGTGTTAAGCTTTACACAAGCAAAATACCCCTGCTTCCTGAGGTATATCAGCTTGTGGATGAGGGCTGCATTCCCGGTGCTGCATTCCGTAATCTCGAGTTTGTAGGCAGCCATCTGACTGGTGACCCAAATGTTGACTACAATATTAAAATGCTTATGTGCGATGCTCAAACGTCGGGTGGAATACTAATGGGTGTTAAGCCTGAAAGGGTTAATGAGGCCCTAAGTCTTTTAAAAGAGGCTGGTTTAACTTATTCGGCAATAGTAGGAGAGGTTTTTGAAGGCGATAATATTTTGATTACTAGTTAGATATTGTTGTTTCTGGAATTGATATGTTAATATTTTTGAATCAAACTTTAATTTTATCATTCTTATCAATTATTTTACGATAATTCATTGTAAAACAACATACTGTTTTTTATGATTTTTAGGGAAGGGGAGTGGTATAATTTTAAGATTACTAAAGTAATTGATGTGCCTGGAGGCGGCAAGCAATTCGTTCTTTCCCATGAATCGGGCAAAAAATTGCTATTGCCGGCTCAATATTATGATAAGTACAATATAGCAGAAAACTCTACCATTCAATGCAGGATAGATAAGATAAACTGCACGGGTCAAATTTTTATTGAGCCAGCGCATCCGGTTTACAAAACCGGGGGTACATATACTTTTAAGATTAAACATATTGGCGATACTGCAATTGAGGAGGTGCAGAGTATAATTGTATGCGATATTTTTGGTAATGAAATAGAAGTTTTAGCTCCTAAAGGGACCATTGATGATAGACAAGAGGAGGTAAAGCTTAAAGTGCTTAGTGTTAAAAAGGGTGTTCCTATCCTTTCAGCAATTGCTAAATGGGACATTTGCCCCGATACCTTAAGTAATGGACAGGAGATATTGCTTTTTCTAAGTAAGGTAGTAGTTATTCAGAACGAGGAGTATTACCTGCTAAAATCAAAATCGAATTGTATAGCCTTGCTAAAGGTAAAGCACTATAAACACTATGGTTTCAAAGAAGGGATTCCTATTGTTGCCAGATATAGAGGTACTGATAACAGAGGATTTTTGATGATTGACCCAGAACATCCATACTATAAGGTGGGTGGAGTATATCAATTTGAGATTGCAGCAATTGAAGAGGATTATAGTAATGAACTAGGTAGTAGTAGGGTTGCGGTAGTGTATGATAAATTTGGCATGAAGTGTGGCTTACAAATTGAGAATGCCTCATCGTTCAGTGTAGGAAAAAGCGTTAGTTGCAAAGTTATAGGGTACAAAAAAGGACGACCTCTACTCGAAATCGTCCGCATGTAGCTTAAATTAAGAAAATTACTCGTCGGCTATCTCCTCAGCAGGCTCCTCATCGCTAATATCATCAGGGAATTCATCGCCCTCGGTTCCGATGGTATCATCGGTCAAGCTGCCGAAAAATTCCTTCTCCTCATCCTCATCCTTTATCTTTGTGTCAATTTTTACTGGTACCTTTACCAGGTAAATGGCATCCTCGGTTTCAAGGGTAACGGCATGGAAAAAATCGCCATTTGGCTTCTCAACCTTGAAAACAAAGTCCTGATACCCATGGGGGTATCTTTCCTTGAATATTTTTAAAAGCTCAGGAGACAAATTGCTAAGACTTACTGCTGCTCTTTTCTTACTCATAAATCGCTTAAAATTTTCCGCAATTATAGTGCAAAAAAAGAAATTGCAAGGGGAGTTGTGAATATTTTTTTCAAAAAATATTATATAACACAATATCAGAGTGTTAAAATAGGATTTTTTGCTTTTGAATATCCGATTCCAATATCTTAATATCTTTGAGTGTTCTAAATTAAATACTATGAAACGATTGTTGCTACTAAATCTATTAATTTTATTGGGATTGATGGCTAACGCCCAGGTAAACATATATAATCCCAATGCCGACGCTAAGGCTGAAATTGCAGCCGCAATTAACAAAGCAAAGCAGGAAAATAAGCATGTTTTCATTCAAATTGGAGGCAATTGGTGTCCATGGTGCGTTAAGCTCCATAATTTTATGAACGCAGATTCAACTATATCCGAAATCCTAACCAAAAACTACGTTGTGGTTAAGGTTAACTACAGCAAGGAAAATAAAAATTTAGATGTTCTTGAAAAGCTTGAAAAGCCACAGCGTTTTGGTTTTCCTGTTCTTGTGATTTTAAATTCCAATGGAAACAGAATACACACTCAGGATTCGGGTTTGCTAGAGTCCGGCGATGGTTACGACCGAAAGAAAGTTCTGAATTTCCTTAAGAACTGGACTCCAGAAGCACTTAAATAAAAGTCATATAATTAATATTATGTTAAGTAATATGCTTTAAATAAAAGCCCCACTTCGGGGCTTTTATTAATTTATCAGAATTACATCTGTTTTGCCTTTTCGTTGAATTCATTGTACTTATCCAACATTTCCTGGCTCTCGTTACGGAAACGGAAATAGATATTTTTCAAAGCTTCAACAGCTTCCTTGCTATTGGGATTTACTTTATATGCTTGTTCCATGTAAGGCATTGAGTTCTTAAATTCTGCATTAGCCTTTTCCATAAGAGCATCGTATTTATCAAGTTCACGAGCAGGAACCTTATTGGCTTCCTCTATGTACTTTACACCTTTATTGAAGTAAAGCGCACCAATATTGTAGTAAGCATCAAAGAAATTAGGATCGATCTCAATAGCTTTTTTGTAGGCTTCCAGAGCATTTTCGCCATCTCCCAGCCTATCGTACAATGTACCCTTTGCAAAGTAAAGCGATGAGTTGTTTGGCTCGGTTTCAATTGCCTTATCAATGTATACAAGAATCTTAGTAGGATCTTCCTGTTTATCGATATAGTAGGAAATTAGAGAGAATAATACGTTTGTGTTTTTGGGATACTTTATGAAACCTTCCTCTAGGTATTTTAGACCTTCATCGCCTTTATTCAGGTTCTTGTAGGCATCAAATATATTAAAGTAAACAGCACCATCATTGGTAAAACCAAGTTCAATGGATTTCTGGTAGTATGGAATTGATTCCTCAAGTAATCCGGCAAGTTGAGCTGATAAACCTGCATAGTAATAAATTGCAGTGTCTTTCTGGTTGAGAATAGGAAGTGTACCAATCTCTATAACCTTTTTGAAGGATTCAAAGGCACCCTTGTAATCTTTTAGAGTATACTGGTTTGAACCTTCGTTAACGTATAGACCTTTTAGTTTTACAAGGTTTTCTTGCAATTTCTTGGTGCTCTTACCCTTGGTGTTGATCTCAATTGCTTTCAGGAAACTTTCAAGGGCCAAATCCAAAGGTTTATCAATAACGGGCTTAGTAACCTCCCAGCGTTCAAGTTGACCGTTGTTAAAGTAGAAGTTAACCCTTTCCATAACATACTTATCGAGTTGAACCCCATCAACTTCTACTTTTTCCTGCTGTATGGGTTTTCCTACAACAAGCATAAATGTATTTGGATCCATTCCAACGTATGCCCTGAGGATTTGAGCATCAAAAAGGTCTATCATAAGCTCACCCCTTTTAATCCATGTGGCATCCTTGGTATTCTTTTTGGGATCCTGGATTTCGGCGTTGCTTTTTTCAACCTTTTTGGCATACTGATCGAAATTGATTTCCTTGCTGGTTTGCGCTGTTACCATTACAGCAACAAAGAGCATTGAAATTAAAATTGTTAGTCGTTTCATAAGATAATTGTTAAATTAAGTTACTCGTTTACTGATTCGTCGTTATCAATGGTTTCTTGTTGATCAATATTTTCTTCATCGCTTGCCTCCACATTGGCTATGGCCGCAATGGAATCGTTTTTCCTGAGGTTAATTAGTTTAACACCCTGTGCTGTTCTGCCAATAACTCGAAGTTCTTTGGCACTCAATCGGATGGTTAAACCGCTCTTGTTAATAATCATTATATCGTTATTGTCGTCAACGGCTTTAATGCTTATAAGTTTACCTGTTTTTGGTGTAATAGTTATTGTTTTAACACCTTTTCCACCTCTACCGGTAACTCGGTAATCGTCAAGTTTAGAACGTTTACCATAACCGTTTTCTGCTACAACCAGTATATCCTTGTTTTCATTTTCTTCAACACAAATCATGCCAATAATGGAATCGCCCTGTGCTAGGTTCATTCCCCTAACGCCACTTCCGGTTCTACCTATTGGACGTACAAGTTTTTCGTGGAAACGAATGGCTTTTCCTTCGCGAGCAGCTAGGATGATTTGCTTGTTACCATTGGTTAGGCATGCCTCTATAAGCTGATCGCCCTTTTTGATGGTAATTGCCATTACTCCACTCTGTCGTGGACGGCTATACGCCTCTAGCGATGTCTTTTTAATTATGCCATTCCTTGTGCAAAGAACAATATAGTTATTATTCAGGTACTCAGGGTCGGTTAATGTTTTAACATTAATGTATGCACGTATTGTGTCGTCGTTCTCAATGTTAATAAGGTTCTGGATAGCCCTGCCCTTTGAAGCCTTGTTACCTTCAGGTATTTCGTACACTTTTAACCAGTAACACTTGCCTTTTTCAGTGAAGAAAAGCATGGTGTTATGCATGGATGCTACATAGATATGCTCAATGAAATCCTCATCGCGGGTTGTGCTACCTTTTGAGCCTACTCCCCCCCTGGATTGAAGCTTGTATTCATACAGTGGAGTACGCTTGATATAACCCATGTGGGAAATGGTGATAACCACTTCCTCGTCGGCATAAAAATCTTCGGGGTTGAACTCCTCAGCATCAGGCACAATCTCAGTTTTACGATTATCGCCATACTTTTCCTTCATCTCGATCATCTCATCCTTGATGATCTTTTTCTGAAGGTTTTCATCCTCTAGAACCTGTTTGAGATAAGCAATTTGCTTTAGTAGTTCCTCATATTCCTGCTTAACCTTTTCACGCTCAAGCCCGGTAAGGCTCCTTAAGCGCATATCGATGATAGCTTGGGCTTGAACTTCGCTAAGACCAAACCTTTCCATAAGCTTTTCCTTGGCCTCGTTAGGCGAAGAAGCAGCACGTATAAGGTTAATCACCTCATCGATATGGTCAATAGCTATTAGTAATCCTTCCAGGATATGGGCCCGTTTTTGAGCTTCATCTAGCTCATATTGAGTACGGCGCAGGATAATGCTATGCCTGTGCTTAATGAACTGTACTATTAAATCCTTCAGGTTAAGCTGCTTGGGGCGTCCATCCACCAAAGCAATATTGTTGATAGCAAAAGAGGATTGCAGCTGTGTGTGCTTAAACAAATTGTTTAACACAACATTGGCAACAGCCTCTTTTTTAAGGATTATTACAACTCGAGTTCCTTGCCTGTCGGATTCATCGTTAATATAGCTGATACCCTCAATTTTCTTATCGTTAATAAGGTCGGCAATCTTTTTAATCATTTCGGCCTTATTCACCATATAGGGTATTTCCGTAACAATAATCTTGGAGCGCCCGGATTCGGTTTGTTCAATTTCCGTTCTGGAGCGGATCACCACCCTACCCTTTCCGGAAAGGTATGCTTCCTTAACTCCCTGATAACCATATATTATACCACCTGTTGGGAAATCGGGTCCTTTAACATATTTAAGCAGTTCATCTATGGTGATCTCGGGGTTATCCACAGTGGCACAAATGGCGTCAACAATCTCGCAGAGGTTGTGGGGAGGCATGTTGGTGGCCATCCCTACGGCTATACCTGATGTGCCGTTGACCAGAAGAAGGGGTATTTTGGTAGGAAGCACCGTGGGTTCTTCCAGGGTATCGTCGAAGTTTAGCTTAAAGTCAACGGTATTCTTGTCGATATCGGCAAGTGTCTCCTCTGCAATTCTGGTTAGCCTAGCCTCCGTGTAACGCATAGCTGCGGGACTATCGCCGTCAACTGATCCAAAGTTACCCTGTCCATCAACCAGCGGGTAGCGCATTGCCCAATCCTGCGCCATGCGAACCATTGCCTCATAAACCGAGGAGTCGCCATGAGGGTGGTACTTACCCAGGACCTCACCCACGATACGTGCCGATTTCTTGAATGGTTTACCTGCATTGAGCCCCAGATCGGCCATTCCGAAAAGAACCCTTCTGTGAACGGGTTTTAAACCGTCACGCACATCGGGTAATGCTCTCGATACTATCACCGACATTGAATAGTCAATGTACGATGATTTCATTTCCTCCTCAATGTTGATCTGTATAATCCTTTCACCCTCAGACATATAATAAAAGCTTAAAAAGTCATTTTTTACTTCAGAAATAACGTGCTAAGATAGCTATTTAAGCGTAAAAAAAAGAATGGTTAATGATGTTGTTCATTATTTATTAAAAAAATACTAAATTTATTAACAAAAGCATTGTTGTTACGTTTATGTCTATTACTTTAGTAAAAGTTTTTGGAGAAGTATTTATGGAACAAAAGTTTTCACAAAAAATCAAAGATGTTATAGCTTACAGTCGCGAGGAGGCTATCCGGTTGGGTAATACAGCCATTACCCCCGATCATCTCTTTTTAGGTATTCTTCGTGATGGTGAGGGCGAAGCAATCAATATTCTGCTTTCGGAGGGTTTAAATTTAAACGATCTAAAAAAGTCGATTGACAGCCGGTTGTTACAACCCGCTGATAATAATTCGGGTATTGATGAGTCTGAGGACATTAGTATTTACAAATCAACTGAAAGGGTTTTAAAAATCGTAATACTTGAAGCCCGTTCGCTTAAAAGCGATACTATCAATACAGCCCATCTTTTACTCGCAATTCTAAAGGATGAAACCAGCTATATCACCCAGTTGCTACTAGAGCATAATGTTGATTACGAAACGGTTCGTAAACATTTGATTGTGGAGGATTCGGGTGATAAAGATGACTTTTCCGGCGGTGGCAGCGAGGATGATGAAGGCGAAGGTGGTATTTTTGGCAATATGGGGCGTTCAGGTCAATCATCCTCTAAGTCGTCCGATACCCCAGTATTGGATAACTTTGGGATTGATCTTACCAAAGCCGCAGAGGAGGGTCGTTTAGACCCAATAATCGGACGAGAAAGGGAAATAGAGCGAATAGCCCAAATACTGAGCCGCCGAAAAAAGAATAATCCAATCCTCATTGGTGAGCCTGGCGTTGGTAAATCGGCTATTGCCGAAGGGTTAGCCCTACGAATTGTTAAAAAGAAAGTGTCGCGTGTGCTATTCAATAAACGGGTAATCGCACTCGATTTAGCATCAATAGTTGCCGGCACAAAGTATCGGGGACAGTTTGAGGAGCGCATGAAAGCCATACTAAATGAGCTTACCCGTAGCCCAAACATTATTCTTTTCATTGACGAGATTCATACTATTGTAGGAGCAGGTGGAGCCACCGGCTCGCTCGATGCCGCCAACATGCTCAAACCTGCACTTGCCCGTGGCGAACTCCAATGCATTGGGGCTACTACCCTTGACGAGTACCGCGAGCACATTGAGAAGGATGGAGCGTTGGAGCGACGCTTCCAAAAGGTAATGATTGAACCCACAACGCCTGAGGAGACGATTGAAATACTCAACAACATTAAGGAGAGATACGAGGAACACCATAACGTAACCTATACCCCCGACGCCATTGAGGCATGCGTGAAACTTACCATGCGATACATCAGCGACAGGCATTTGCCCGATAAGGCAATAGATGCCCTGGATGAGGCTGGTTCGCGCGTTCATATCTCAAACATTAAGGTTCCCGAGAGTATTCTCAAGCTGGAAAAACTTATTGAGGAGACCAAAAAGGAAAAGATCAAAGCGGTTAAGAACCAGATGTTTGAGCTAGCGGCAAAGTATCGTGATAACGAAAAAAAACTTATTGAACAGTTAGAAGCAGAGCAAGCGCGGTGGGAAAAAGAGCTAACTAAGCATCGCGAAACTGTAGATGCCGAAAAGGTAGCCGAAGTTGTTGCCATGATGACTGGAGTTCCCGTTCAGCGTATAGCTCAGGCTGAAGGCGCACGTCTACTCAAAATGGCCGATGAGCTGAAGCGCTCTGTTATTGGTCAGGACGAGGCAATTGATAAGATTGTTAAGGCTATTCAACGTAACCGCGCCGGGCTAAAGGATCCAAATCGTCCTATTGGTTCGTTTATTTTTCTTGGGCCAACCGGTGTTGGAAAAACACAGCTTGCAAAGGTTCTGGCAAAATACCTTTTCGATACTACCGATAACCTTATTCGTATCGATATGAGCGAGTACATGGAGAAATTCTCCGTGTCGCGACTTGTTGGTGCGCCTCCGGGATACATAGGTTACGAAGAGGGAGGGCAGCTCACCGAGAAAGTACGTCGAAAACCCTACTCGGTTGTTTTGCTCGATGAAGTTGAAAAAGCACACCCCGATGTTTTTCACATTCTACTCCAGGTTTTGGACGAAGGCCAGCTAACCGACAGCTTAGGACGTAGGGTTGATTTTAAGAATACCATAATAATAATGACCTCCAACATTGGAACCCGTGATTTGAAGGAGTTTGGACAAGGTGTAGGTTTTGCCACAAAAGCCAAGTCGGAGGCAAAAAGCGATTACGAGAAAAGTATAATCCAAAAGGCGCTGAAAAAAGCCTTTGCCCCCGAATTCTTAAACCGTATTGATGACATTGTTATGTTCAACTCGCTTACCAAGAGCGATATACACAAAATCATCGATATTGAGCTTAAAGGATTATTCGACAGGGTTGCTGGTTTAGGCTATACCATTAAGATTTCGACTGCAGCCAAGGATTTCATCACGGAAAAGGGATATGATGTTCAGTATGGCGCGCGTCCACTAAAACGAGCCATTCAAAAGTATCTGGAAGATCCTCTAGCTGAAGCCTTAATAAAGAGCGATGCAAAACCTGGTGCAGTATTCCTGGTTGGCTATAGTAAAAAGAATGACGAAATTACCATTCGAACAGCAAAAGCTGAAGAGGAGGTTACCAACGCCGATGAAGAGTAATAAGTTGTAATACAATGAGAAAGAGACGCACAACAAAAGGTGTGTCTCTTTTTTTTGAACATTCCCCTAGCAAAGTTGTTATATTAGTAGCAAACTAACCAAATAGAATTATGAAAACAGTAACATTTGGCGGAAATCCCGTAACCCTGACAGGCGAACAGGTTAAGGTAGGCGATAAAGCTTTAGAATTTACAGCTCTTGATAACTCTCTAAAGCCTGTAAAAATGAGCGATTTTAAGGGAAAAGTAAAACTAATATCCATTTTCCCATCCATTGACACCAGCGTATGTTCGGTTCAGAACCACAAGTTCAACAAGACCGCATCGGAATTTGGCGATAAGGTTGTATTTATAGCGATTTCGAACGATTTGCCTTTTGCCCTAAAGCGTTTTTGTGGAGCTGAGGGAATTACCAACTTAGTTACCCTTTCGGATCATAGAGACCTAGAGTTTGGTACAAACTATGGTTTTCTGATAAAGGAATTAAGGCTACTTGCCCGTGGTGTTGTGATAATAGATAAGGATGATACCATTAAATACGTGGAGTATGTACCTGAAATTGCCCAAGAACCAAACTACGATGCTGCAATTAAAGTATTAAAGGAATTAGTTAAGTAGCATGATGCATTAAATTGAAATAAAGGTCGTTAACAACGACCTTTATTTTTTATATAAGCTCACCGATTAAATCGTATTCCTGGGCCTCTACAATACGTACTGTATGAAACTCGCCGGGTTTTACATTAATAGCGTTAAGCTTTACCAGAACCTCCTGATCCACCTCGGGTGAATCGAACTCCGTTCGGCAAACAGCGTAATGGTCTTCAATTGCATCAATTACAACCTTATACGTATGACCAACTCTCAGCTGGTTTAACTCAAAAGATACCCTTTGTTGAACCTCCATCAGCTTTTCAACTCTACGTGTTTTTTCTTCATCGGGTATGGAGTCGGTAAAGTTTTGTGCAGCATAGGTTCCTTCCTCCTCAGAGTATGCAAAAACACCTACCCTGTCGAACCGGTAATCCTTAACAAAATCAATCAGTTCATTGAAAGCCTCAGGGGTTTCCCCTGGGTGGCCAACCAGAAAAGTGGTTCGGATAACAATTTCGGGGATATTCTTTCTTATCTTCTCAATGAAATCAATGGTTTGTTCTCGGCTTATCCCCCTACGCATCATTTTAAGTACCTGAGTATTTATATGCTGTAATGGAATATCGATATACTTGCAAATTTTCGGGTTCGACTTTAGGACATCAATTAGGTCATCGGGAAAACCAGATGGGTATGCATAGTGAAGCCTAATCCATTCAAAACCGTCAATCTGGCTGAGGCTATTGAGTAGCTGAGCAATTCGGCGTTCACCATATATATCAAATCCGTAATAGGTAGTGTCCTGTGCAATTACAATTAGTTCCTTAACGCCTTGTTTGGCGAGTTCTTTTGCCTCGTTAACCAATGATTCAATGGGGCGGGAAACATGCTTACCTCTAATAAGGGGTATTGCACAGAATGAACATCCCCAGTTGCAACCCTCGGATATTTTCAGGTAAGCGTAATGCCTTGGGGTTGAAAGCCAGCGTTTATTCAGCTCGGCTTCGTTATACTTCACATTGAGCTCAGCAACAATTTGTGGTAAATCGGAAACCCCAAAATATCCATCTACTTCGGGGATTTCAGTTTCCAGTTCATTGCGGTAGCGTTGCGAAAGGCATCCCATAACATAAACCTTGTCGATCAGCCCCCTATTTTTGGCATCGACAAAGCCAAGTATAGTTTCAACCGATTCTTCCTTAGCATCGCCAATAAAACCGCAAGTGTTAATCACAACAACCCTTGCCGATGGATCGTTTGAATTGTGAACAATTTTCCATCCCCCTCTATCGAGCTGATGCATAAGCACCTCGGAGTCAACAACATTTTTTGAGCACCCCAAGGTAACAACATTGATTTTTTTCGTCATGTTTGGCTAAACGTTACGAAATAGCGATTCAACAAACGCAACCCTGTCAAATATCTGCAAATCAGTCATTTTTTCACCCACTCCGATATACTTCACGGGTATCTTGAATTGATCGGAAATGCCAAGCACAACACCCCCTTTTGCCGTACCGTCGAGCTTGGTGAGAGCAATGGCTGTAACATCGGTTGCCGAAGTGAACTCGCGTGCCTGTGCAAAAGCATTTTGACCTGTTGAACCATCCAGAACGAGCAATACCTCATGTGGTGCATCGGGAATAACCTTTTGCATTACCCTACGTATTTTGGAAAGCTCGTTCATTAAATTGACTTTATTGTGAAGACGACCAGCGGTATCGATAATTACTACGTCGGTGTCGTTAGATTTGGCAGAGTTTAGGGTGTCGAAAGCAACGGCAGCTGGATCGGCTCCCATTTGCTGCTTAACAATGGGAACATCTACCCTATTAGCCCAAATGGTAAGCTGCTCAACGGCTGCCGCTCTGAAGGTATCGGCAGCACCCAACAATACCCTTTTCCCCTGGTTCTTAAACATGTATGCCAGTTTGCCAATAGTAGTAGTTTTTCCAACCCCGTTAACGCCAACTACCATAATTACATAGGGTTTAGGAATTTCACCACTATTATTAAGGATAGAATTTTCGGAATTCTCGGCAAGTAACGATAGTATTTCGGTTTTAAGTATAGTATTTAATTCTGCTGTATTCAGGTACTTTTCGGCAGCAGCACGCTTTTGGATGCGTTCAATAATGCGGAGAGTGGTTTCAACGCCAACATCGGCGGAGATAAGTCCCTCCTCAAGCTCGTCCAAGACCTCGTCGTCAACCCTGGACTTACCGGCTACAGCCCTTGAAATTCTTTTGAAAAGGTTCTCCTTTGTTTTGGCCAAACCCTGGTCAAGGGAACTGGAGTTATTATTGTCCTTACTATCGGGATTAAAAATGTTAAGAATACCCATATACAATATTATTTTCGGGCGCTAAAATAACAATAAAAGCTTTTCGAATAAACCGAAAAGCTTTTATTTGTAAGATATAATGCAGAAAACTATTTCTGTTTGAAGAAATCGGCCGATTCGGATTTATCCATTGTTTCTTCCTTGAACATGTATGCGCCCGTTTTGGGTGAACGCACCATTTTAATGCACTTCACACGATCTTTCGTGGCTTTTTGAAGCGAAGCAACTACTTTCTTTGCCATATCTAAAAGTGTTATTTAATTTCACGATGAAGTGTAACCTTCTTGAGAATCGGGTTGTACTTACGACGCTCAAGCCTATCGGGTGTATTCTTCTTATTCTTAGTGGTAATATACCTTGAAGTACCAGGTAAACCACTTTCCTTATGTTCGGTACATTCCAGAATAACCTGAACTCTATTACCTTTCTTTGCCATTGCTATACTTTTTTAAAAATTAAATGTGACCTTTCTTAGCAAATTTCTTCAGGGCATTATCTAAACCAACCTTATCGATGGTTCTCATAGCTGAAGTGCTAAGCCTAAGGGTAACCCAACGGTTTTCACTTTCAAGGAACAACCTTTTGGTTTTAAGGTTAGGCAGGAATCTGCGTTTGGTTCTTCTTTTTGAATGCGAAACGTTGTTTCCCACCATTACTCTTTTTCCGGTTAACTGACAAACTCTTGACATCGCTGTATATTTTACCGTTTTTACTTTTTTCGAAACAGGACGCAAATTACGTCATTATTTATGAATTATTCAAATATTTTGATAAAAAAAATTGCTGAAAATTAGCTTAATTTAGATACCTTCTCATTTAATGATGAAATTACAATTACCATATTTATATTATATACATTTATTTACGAAGAATATTTAAACTGATACACTAATCCTTATCCATAAGTTTTAGCAATTGGTGCAAAGCCGTATATGCTGCGCGTTGAATATTAACCTCCCTGAGGTTTCCAAAAGTATAGAGTTCTACCAGTCGCGTTTCCCTTGATGCAACACCAATCCAGGTGGTGCCTACAGGCTTACCGGCGGTTGCTCCTGTTGGTCCGGCGATGCCGGACACTGCAATGGCATACTCACTCTGGAAAACTCTTAGTGTACCATCGAGCATGGCCTCAACTACTGGTTGGCTAACTGCGCCATGACTTATGAGCAAATCATGGCTTACCCCTAGCACGTTTTGTTTAATCTCGTTTGAGTATGCTACAATACCTCCCTTATATATATCGGAGCTGCCGGGCAGCTGAGTTATTAAATGCGAAATATAGCCACCTGTACAGCTTTCGGCCACTGCTAGGGTTGCATTTTTTTCCCTAAGTCTTTTAGACACTACCGAGGGAAGTGTTTCGTCATTGAAACCAAAAATATTTTCACCAATCAAACTCTTAAGTTCATTTACTGCCATATCCAACAAGTTGCTTAGCCTACCCTTATTTTCACCAGTTGCAGTAAGACGTAACCTGATTCCCGAAGGGCTTGGCAGGTAGGCTAGCGCAATACTTCTATCAGCTAAATATATTTCAAAGTCTTTTAACTTATCGGAAAGGAACGATTCAGGGATTCCAAAGGTGTTGACGGTTACCCGAACTATTGCGGGAAGGGTAAAATTTTGCTCAATAAATGGCCGAACCCCCTCAGTAAACATATTCTTCATTTCAAATGGAACTCCCGGGAGCGAAATCAGAAGGCAATTGCCTTTCCTGAATATCATTCCAGGAGCCGTTCCATGATAGTTGAGAATTGGTGTGCACGAAGAGGGAATTAATGCTTGGTTTTTATTGGTCTCAGTTAGAGGAAGACCGCGTTTGTGAAAAATCTGTTCAATTAGGCTTAGGGAGGGTGCATGGAGCATAAGCTGACCACCAAATAGCTCACATAGCGTTGGCTTTGTCCGGTCATCGCTAGTAGGGCCTAACCCGCCTGTGGAAATAACAAGATCCGACTGGCCCATTAGTTCGTTAACAGCTTCGGCAATTGCTTGTGAGCTATCGGAAATGCTAAGGATTTTGGTTACCTCAAATCCAAGCTCGGTAAGGCTATCGGCCAACCAGGCCGAATTGGTATCGATAACCTGACCGATAAGTAACTCATCGCCAATGGTTAGGATTGATGCTCTCATTTGCTTGCACCACTAAATTTAAAAAGGACAGGTTGCCCTGTCCTACCAGAGCCTCTCACGGGACTTGAACCCGCGACCTGCGGTTTACGAAACCGCCGCTCTAACCAACTGAGCTAAAGAGGCATTATTACCGCTGCAAAAATATCAATTAGATAACAATTCGCAAAACAGGCTATAGGATAGAAATAAAAATAATTTATAATTAATTGATATAATGAATTTTGCCACTTTCTACTTTACGAGTAATTATAGAATATTAAGCTTACTTTTGGGGTTTATTGTTCTCTATTCGGTGCTGCAAAATAACCTTATACTCCTTTAGAAACTTAAGGTGAGGGTATTTAGATTTTGCAAAGTCGAGCCATTCAATGGATAGCTGGAATTTGCCCAGCATCTCGTTGGCTAGGGCCATATTGAATGCTGCTTGTGCAGCCAACTCCTTACTGGTTGATGAAGATAACCTTTGCCAAACCGCGGCGGCATCTAACCAGTTTCCATGCATGGCAAGTTGGTATGCTCTGCTCATCTCCTTGTTAGTGCTGGGAACATATATTGCTCTGCTGTCCTTTTGCCATTGCGGAGCAATAAGCTGTGCGAATTGCTCGCCGGCATCGGCTCCAGCAAATGCACAAGCCTCGAATATACCCGGAAGCTGGTTGCCAGGTGTAACCTCAATCCAATCGTTTTTTTCCCATAAAAGGGTATCGGTAAGTAGCTGGCCTAAATTAATCTTTCTTGTTTCAACATTGTAAATGCGCCAATAGGTATAGCTTGATACCTGAATGAATCCGTAATATTCCTTAAAATCGCCACGCCACAAAGGGTATGTATCATAGTATGGACGTACTTTTAAGTACTCAAGCGAGACAACCATTTTACTATTGTATACATTGCTGAGGCTATCGATTACTTGCCAGGAAAGGGGAAGAACAACCCTTGAAGAATCGTTACGGTAATAAATATGTTTAAAAAGGGTTATACCGGAGTACCATGGAGAAGTTTTTAATAGGCTTATGAGGGCATCGGTTGCTTCATTTGAAGCAACGCTATCCAAAGCCCAATCAAGTTCCCGAATGGGAGTATCGGTATTTCGTAGGTGAAGATTTTCAACCACTAGCAGGTTTTCACCCGGAACAACAATCGATTTTTGGGGTGAATCGTAAAACTCAATATCAATATACCTATATGATATACAAGATGTTAATGAGAAAAGTAATACTAACCATTTAAACTTTTTTATCCACATAAACTTTTAATAGGGTTTTGGCATTTCATAAAATAAAAAAGTTGAAAACAAGCAGCTTAAGTATTAGTATGCCTGCTTTCAACTTAAATTATAATGCTACAAGTACTAGGTATTCATTGCACCACAAACATTAATAACCTGTCCGCTAACGTACGACGATAGATCGGAACCCAGGAATACACAAACATTGGCTACATCGTCGGGGGTACCACCACGCTGAAGGGGTATTTTCTTTATCCAATCCTCGCGAACTTCATCGGGTAACTTGTGGGTCATTTCGGTGATAATGAATCCGGGAGCAATTGCGTTGCAACGGATGTTACGTGAGCCCAGCTCGCGGGCAACAGCTTTGGTAAATCCAATTATTCCAGCCTTTGACGCTGCATAGTTGGCCTGTCCGGCATTACCTGAAACTCCAACCACCGAGCTCATGTTAATAATTGAACCGTTTTTCTGCTTAAGCATATACTTTTGAACGGCCTTGGTAAGGTTAAAAACCGACTTTAG
This sequence comes from Bacteroidales bacterium, assembly GCA_018056955.1. Lineage (GTDB taxonomy): Bacteria > Bacteroidota > Bacteroidia > Bacteroidales > Tenuifilaceae > Tenuifilum > Tenuifilum osseticum. Next base: position 18,475 of record JAGPEQ010000021.1, read on the forward strand.
GTTAACCTTAATCACTAAATCCCATTGCTCCTCGGTCATACGCATAAGCAATGTATCGCGAGTGATACCGGCATTGTTGACCAGGATATCGATTTGGCCAAAATCTTTGGCTATTTCATCAACAATTTTCTGGGAATTATCGTAATCGCTAGCATCGGAAGCGTATCCTTTGGCTTTTACGCCTAATGCGGTTAGCTCCTGCTCAAGCGATTTCATGTTGTCATCGTAAGCAATGTCGGTAAAAGCTACATTTGCTCCATGTTGAGCAAAGGCAATTGCAATGGCGCGCCCTATACCCCGAGCCGCACCTGTAACCAAGCCAGTCTTTCCTTCAAGTAACTTCATAGGTTTAATTTTTGAATGATTTTCAAACGCAAATGTAATAAATATTGGTAATTAAACTTCTGTTTTAAGTATCAAAGCTCACTTATTGCTCCTATTATTGCTTGTTTATTTCAAAAGTGCTATATTCACACATTAAAAGTTGATTGTTTTTCTTCAAAAAACATTTACCATGAAGGTGAAAATTCATATTAGAGTAAAGTTGATTATCGCTGTACTTACGGTTACAGCAGTTGTTTTTTGGGCAAGCATTGCTTTTTTAAACAAAAGGGTTGATAGGTATACTCGGACAAACATTTATGAATACATTGATGCCACGTCAAAAACCTACACCACCCAAATTAAGGGTGAATTTGATAAGCAGTTTGCCTTAGCAAGAACCATAACCTATAGCTTTTATGACCTTGAACAACGAAATCCCGAAGATGTTAAGCAAAATACTTTAAGGCTACTAAAAGGAATTGCAGAAAATACCCCTGATTTACTGTCGGTTTGGGCAAGCTGGGAACTTTGGGCCTTAGATAGGAAATGGGATAAACCTTACGGCAGAGATAGGTACACCTACCTGAGGGAAAACAATGAACTTAAACAAATATTTGAAAGATTAAACGAGACCGGTGATAACCCAAGTAGTTTGTACTATAAACTTAAAACCGAAAAAAAAGAAGCACTGGTTGATCCATACTGGTACATCTATGCCGGAAGTCAAAAAAGGGTACTGGAGACCAGCGTATGCGTGCCGTTGGTAGTCAACAACAGATTTGCTGCGCTCTTTGGCTTTGACATTGAGCTCTCAGTTTATCAGGAAATGATAAAGAATCTAAAACCCTACGAAGGGAGTTACGCCATTCTAATTTCGAATAACGGTACCATTGTTGCGCATCCCGATTCCACATTGCTTGGTGCACTGGCCGATACGGTTTTGACTAACGGAAAACAAATAATTAACAGCGTAATTACCAATGGGAAATACTCAGAAACAGTGTTAGAGGGAAAAAGTAAGTACTACCTTACCTTTAACTCTTTTACTGCAGGTCAAGCTGCTGAAAGGTGGAGCCTTGGTATATTCGTACCCGAGAAAGTAATTAATGAACAAATAAGCACCATAACAAGCCAGGTTAGGATTGTAATGGTAATAGGATTAATAGTGCTAGCAATTGTGCTTTGGATTATTGCCTACAGCATTACAAGCCCATTAGTAAGAGCAACAAAAGTTCTAGGTGAACTCTCCCTTGGTAAGATTGACCCAGCCAAAAAGATTGAGATAAAGACTGGCGATGAGATTGAGGATATTGCAAGTTCAATTAACATTTTAATTGACAGTTTGTTTAAAACCTCGCAGTTTGCCAGGGAAATAGGTAAAGGTAATTTACAAGCAAAATACTCAAAACTATCCGATGACGACGTTTTAGGTGATGCGCTACTTGAAATGCGTAAGAGCCTGGAGTATGCTAAAAAGATTGATGAGGAAAGGAAAGCTGAGGAAAACAAGAATAGATGGTACAACGAGGGCATGGCTAAGTTTGCTGAAATATTGAGGCACAATAACAGCAACCTAAACGACTTTGCTTACGAAACCATTCGAAACCTAACAAAGTATGTTGATGCCACAATTGGTGCTGTATTTCTTATCAATAATGATAATCCAAATGATATCTTCCTTGAGTTGATGGCAACCTATGCCTACGAACGCCGAAAATACGAGGAGAAAGTCATTAGAATGGGTGAAGGCCTTGTTGGAAGATGCGCACAGGAAGCAGAAACCATTTACATGACTGAAATACCTAACGGGTATATAAAAATTGCCTCTGGGCTTGGGCAGGATGAACCCACCGAATTACTCCTTGTCCCTATGAAGATTAACGATGAAGTTCACGGGGTTATTGAGATTGCCTCGTTTGAGCCTATTGAGGATTATAAAATTAAATTTATTGAAAAGATAGGCGAAAGTTTTGCTGCAACCATATCGAGTGTTAAAATAAACATTAGGACTGCAAAATTACTTGAAGAATCAAGGATAAAATCGGAGGAGCTCGCATCGCAGGAGGAAGAGATGCGACAAAACATGGAAGAGCTTCAGGCAACCCAGGAGGAATCGGCTCGCAAGTCGGCCGAGATGGAAAGCCTAATCAATGCTTTGCATTCTTCCAGCTACGTTATTGAGTACGATTTGAATGGCAACATTATCACTGTAAACGAAGCCTACCTTAAACTAACTGGGCAAACCGAGAAAGATATTGTTGGAACTCACCATGCCGACAACCTGGAGATGACCTCCGAACAGAAAAATGCCTACCAAAAGTTCTGGCAGGACCTACGCAATGGAATGATTAAAAAGGAAACATCTAAGGTTAAGATTGGCGGTAAAACCTATACATTCATTGAGACCTACTCACCTATTCTTGATGAAAACAGAAGGGTTGTGAAGATTCTGAAGATAGCTCACAACATAACCGATTTTATTGATGAAAATCCAGAGGGGAAAACAAAGAAAAAATAAAAAAAAGGCCGGGGTAATCCCGGCCATCTAACTTAAATAGTCGACCCTTATTAACATAATAACATATTGATTGTTAATAATATAATAGGTTGTTTTCAATAAAATATTTGCAAGATTTCGTAAATTAGGCGCATAAACCTTGCAATATTTTTAAGATGGCACCAAAGGGAAAAGATCAAAGTCAGGGGAGCTTGTTTTTCTCGTTAAGGGATACCCTAAATCCCAAACACCCCCTATTTGTACTGGCCAACCAGATCCAGTGGGATACTTTCGAGAAGGCCTTCAGGGGGCTGTACTGTGCGGATAATGGGCGACCAGCCAAACCCATTCGCTTAATGGTGGGCCTGCTCATCCTGAAGCATGTACGCAACCTCTCGGACGAGTCGGTGGTGGAGCAATGGAGCGAAAACAGCTATTTCCAATACTTTACGGGCGAGAATTCATTTGTACCGACAGTGCCATGTGAAGCCTCTGAGCTAGTGCATTTTAGGAAGCGGATAGGCGAAAGCGGGGTGGAGCTGATTTTAAAGGAGAGCATTCGGGTCAACGGTAAGGATTCCCTGGACTCAAATGTAAACGTGGACACCACCGTTCAGGAGAAAAACATCACATTCCCCACGGATGCGAAGCTGCACAGGAAGATCATACAGAAATGCAAGGCCATTGCCCAGAAGGAGGGTATTGAGTTACGGCAGAGCTACAGCAGGACACTCAAAAAGCTAGGCCAGGCGCAACGGTTTAGGAACCACCCCCGGAACAGATCGAAGGCGCAGAAAGCCGATAGGAAGGTGAGGACGATAGCCGGTCGCCTGGTGCGGGAGCTGGAACGGAAGCTTACACCCAACAGCAGGTATCAAGCAGATTTACAGCTATTTTCGCAGGTTTTGATGCAACAGAAGGACAGTAAGAAAAAGATTTACTCCATCCATGAGCCGGAGGTGGTGTGCATCTCCAAGGGGAAGGAGCACAAGAAGTATGAGTTTGGCAACAAGGCATCGTTTGCAAAGACCGACAGCGGGGTTATAGTGGGGGCGCTAGGGTTCAGGGACCAGTACGATGGGCATACGCTAAAGCCAACGCTTGAGCAGGTAGAACGGCTGACGGGTAGAATGCCGCAAAGGGTGAAGGTAGACAGGGGGTACAAGGGCTGTAAACAGATAGGGGATACAGAGGTTCTAATTCCGTCAACCCCATGAAGGTCAGCGAGTTACTACCAGCGCAGAAAGCTAAGCGAAAGGCACAAGAAACGTGCCGGAATTGAGCCCATCATAGGACACCTGAAGGCGGATCATCGCCTCAGCCGCAACTTTTACAAGGGGATAGTAGGCGATAACATCAATATCATGCTGGCAGCCGCAGCATTTAACTTCAAAAGGGTTATGAACAGGTGGAAGAAAAAAATTTCCCATTTATTCCAAACACTATTTTTCTTTTTACATGCATGCCTTTCCCCTTCCCATGTTTTTTTATCCTCAAGAAAAAATTTAAAACCGACTTTTTAAGGGACGACTAAATAAAATTCTTTAGCGGAAATTAATTCCAACCCCGGCATTAAAGATACCATAATTGCCAAGTGAGTAGTCGAAATGGAAAGCTAGGATTGCTAGCTTTAGCCTTAACCCAAGATTGGCAGTAAAACCGTTGTTGGCAAAGTCGAAAGCAACGGGATCAGTAACAGACCCAACGCCTTCAACGTTATAGGTTCCCTTAAGTGAAATATCGGTTGTTGAATGGTTATACCCCAAACCGCCATAAACAGTTAAAACTGGAATGGACTTAGAAACAAGTAAGCGAGCCGTATAACCCGACGATTTAAAATTAAGCTTTTGCTTTTGTGCCTTATTGATGTCGAACGATGAAGCGAACTGAGTGTAACCGAAAAGAACCGACATGCTAAAGGGCAATCGTTTTACAAAAGGAATAAATTCCTTGAACTCGTTTTTTACACCAACACCCCACAAACCAAAGTTTCCAACGCTTGAAATATTTATGGTTGGTAAGAAACGACCAACTATCTCGGTGTGAAAGGGTAATCCTTTTGCTACCTGAATCATTGGGGCAGGAACAAATTTAAGGTTGGCCCCATCGGGCATGTTTAACTCGCTTAGCCCTGTTGCTTTATCAGTTAAAATGGAGTTTGAACTTTTACCCGTTACTGTTGGTGAGGTGGAACTAGAACCAGATTTTACCTGCCAGTATTCCAGGTTTAGCTTTGAAACGTCAAACGTTTTATCGGAACTTGGTGGTATTGTAATTGGAACAGTAAAGGTGATGTCGAACCCTAAAATTCCATGAGGATTTGCAGAATTGTACCACCCAGAATTCAAGCTTGTTCCCAAACTCTTACCAAAAGGTTCAAGGTATGCTTTACTAAGCTTTTCGGCATCGTTCAGGCTTCCTTTCAGGAATTTAGCAACATCTTCCTGCGCGTAAAGCGTTCCTGCTATTAGGCTTAGAAGCAGGACGATAGATTTCCTTAACAGCTTCATATCTATTTTTTTAAAGGGTTTAATTTTAAACAAATAAAGCATAAAAAGAGTTCAATGTCAATATTTATTAAAAAATGAACCGTAAAAAAGGCATTATTACCTAATTTTGTGGAAATATTTTTCCCATGCCGACAATACCCTTAGCTGAAAGGATGCGACCCCGTAATTTGAACGATTACGTAGGGCAGGAGCATCTTGTGGGTAGCAAAGGGGTTATTCGGGAAATGGTAACTAGAGGTACTATAACCTCGTTTATTCTATGGGGCCCTCCGGGCGTAGGAAAAACAACTCTGGCTAGGGTTGTAGCAAACGAGTTAAATAGACCCTTTTACACCCTAAGCGCAATAAGTTCAGGTGTAAAAGATGTTAGGGATGTGATTGAAAAGGCAAAATCACAAAAATTCTTCAACTCACCCTCGCCCATTCTTTTTATTGATGAGATACACCGATTCAGTAAGTCGCAACAGGACTCACTGCTTGGTGCGGTGGAGCAAGGTGTTTTCACATTAATTGGCGCTACAACCGAGAACCCCTCATTTGAGGTGATTACACCATTACTTTCACGTTGCCAGGTTTATATACTTAAACCGCTCTCCAATGAGGAACTTGAACTACTTTTTGTTAGAGCAACAACCACCGATCCTGAGCTGAAAAAATTTAGGTTTGAACTCCGTGAAAGGGATGCTCTTTACAGATTCTCAGGAGGCGATGCCCGCAAGCTATATAATATCATTGAACTTATAACATCAACACAAAATACCAATAACCAGGTTGTAATAACCAATAAAGCCGTAGTTGATGTGCTGCAGCAAAACCTGGCAATTTACGATAAGAACGGAGAGCAGCACTATGACATCATATCGGCATTTATTAAATCGGTAAGGGGTAGCGATCCCAATGCTGCTGTTTACTGGTTGGCGCGTATGATTGAAGGTGGCGAGGACCCCGAATTCATTGCACGCAGGTTAGTTATATTAGCCGCTGAGGACATAGGCTTGGCTAACCCAAATGCGTTACTCATGGCCACCAGCTGTTTTCAGGCAGTTCAGATGATTGGTATGCCGGAGTCACGAATTATCCTATCCGAGGCAACCATTTATCTGGCAACAAGCCCCAAAAGCAATTCAGCCTACGAGGCAATTGGCAAAGCACAAGGGATAGTAAAAGAAACCGGTGACTTGCCCGTGCCACTCCATCTCCGCAATGCACCAACCAGGTTGATGAAGGATATTGGCTATGGTATTGACTATAAGTATGCCCATAGCTTTCCAGGAAATTTTGTGGAGCAGGAATTCCTACCCGAAAAGCTTTCCGGAACCTCAATTTATAAACCGCAGGACAATAGCCGTGAGCAGGAAATTGCTGCAAGGATAAAGGCACTATGGAAAGGTAAGTATAACAAGTAATGCTAATAATATGAACACTATTGCAAAGATTAAAGGAATTAAGCACATTGAATCCGGCAACTTTTTTTTGATGGCTGGACCTTGTGTAGTTGAAAGCCGCGATAACGTAATGAGGATTGCAGAAACTGTATCGAGCATCACTAACAAACTTAAAATCCCTTACATTTTTAAAGCCTCGTACCGCAAGGCAAACCGTTCAAGAATCGATTCATTTGCTGGTATTGGCGATGAAAAGGCACTGAAAATTCTAGGCGAAGTAAATGAGCGATTTGGCTTACCCATTGTTACAGACATTCATAGTGCCCCAGAAGCCGCCATGGCGGCTGAATATGTTGATATTCTTCAGATTCCGGCATTCCTGTGCAGACAAACAGACCTACTGATTGCAGCAGCCCAAACAGGAAAGTTTGTAAATATCAAAAAAGGGCAATTTGTATCACCCGACTCCATGAAATTTGCAGCGCAAAAAGTTGTTGATTCAGGCAATACCAACGTTATTCTAACTGACAGAGGAACAATGTTTGGGTATCATGATTTAATAGTTGATTTTAGGGCCATACCAATCATGCGAGCATTTGGATTTCCTGTTGTTGTTGATGTTACCCACTCGCTTCAGCAACCAAACCAAACCACCGGGGTTACGGGTGGCAGACCCGATATGATTGAAACCATTGCCCGTGCTGCCATTGCAACAGGAGCCGATGGACTCTTTATGGAAACCCATTTTAACCCAGCCGAAGCATTATCGGATGGGGCAAACATGCTAAATATAAAGTACCTGGAAGGATTACTTGAGCGACTTGTTGCGATCAGGCAAGTGGTTAAGAACTTTTAACGTGAACGTTTAGCAAATCGTTAATCTTTTTCTTTAGGAGGTGGGCGTTAATAGGCTTTGAAACATAGTCGTTACAGCCCACCTCAAAACATTTAAGATTATCGTGAGGTAGAGCGTAGGCGGTTTGTGCAATAATTGGTAAATCAGGATAATTTTCTCTTATTCTTAAAGTTGCCTCATACCCATCAACCACAGGCATTTGAATGTCCATTAGAACAATATCAACTGGGGAACCATTGAGTACCATGGATACTGCTTCCTCGCCATTTCTTGCCCAAAGAATTTTGGCTTTTGTATCGGCTAGAACAGTGGAAAGGTATTTATAGTTGGTATCAATATCCTCAGCTATCAGGATAGTTATGCCCTCCCACTTATATTCAGGATTTTTGGCTTTGAAAATTACAGAACCATCGTTAACGCTCTTTGATTCGTGGTAAGGGAGGGAAAAGTGGAATGTAGTCCCCTGCCCGACCTCCGACTCAAACCAGATATCGCCACCGAGCAACTCAATGATATGTTTAGAAATGTACAACCCGATACCAGTACCGCCGTATTTACGGGTTGAACCCTCCTGTACCTGACGGAACCTGTCGAAAATAATATCCTGCTTATCCTTTGGAATGCCAATTCCTGTATCCCTTACAAAAAATTCAATATTGCTCTTATTCTCGTTAATCAGGTAACCAAACTCAACCGATCCCCTTTCAGTAAATTTCAGAGCATTACCAATAAGGTTAACCAGAACCTGACGTAAACGTTGGGCATCGGTGTATAGGATATTTGATTCATCGTCGTTCAGGTTGAGTAAGCGAATATTAATATGCTCTTTTTCCTGCTTGAACTTAATCTCGTTGAAAAATGTGTATACCTCAAACATCAGGTTATCGAGGTTACAGTCGGCAGGATTAACGGTTAGCTGTCCAGCATCTATCTTGGATAAATCGATAATATCATCTATGAGATTAACCAGCATCATGCCGTTATGGTAAATGATATCGATATACCTATCGCGCTTTTCCTGCGATTCCTCATTCTTTAGGAGCTGGGCAAATCCTAATATGCCATTCATTGGGGTGCGAATCTCATGGCTCATATTGGCCAGGAAGTTTGATTTGAGGATATCGGCTTCCTCGGCCCTAATCTTGGCATTTTGGACTGCTGCTTCGAGTCGTTGTATCTCTAGATGAGCTTTTGCAAGTGTATCGGCCTGTTCATCGTTTTCAATTTGTAGCTCTTTACATTGAATCTTTAACTTTTGAATCTCCTCCCTAAGCTGTTCAAGCAAAACCGAGTGGGATGAACTATTAACTGCATTTGCAGATAATTTTCTTTTATGGTAATTATGTGTAATGAAATATGTAGTGGCTGTAGATACTAACGCCACGATGATTATAATTCCGATACCCATAAATTCCAACATAATTATTCTATGCGAATTCAAATATTCAACTTTTTAAATACAATAACAATAATTATTTGCCTAAAAAGCCTAAGAATTCCTTGAATAGATTTATAGTTTAAATAAACGACACGTTTTAAATGACAAAAGGTTTCCTTAGAATCATTCTAAAGAAACCTTCTGACATTAAATAAAGCCTAAAAGAAGAAACCAACGCTCATGATGATTTGTGGATTGCGTTGATCGAATGAGTAGTCGGTACCACCCAAAGTGATGCCAGTTCCAAGTTTGCTGAGGTTGCCTTCGTATTTAAGGTCGAGGGTAAGGGTTTTAAGAATATCGAGCCCTACTCCTACCTGGTACCCAAAAGTTGCCGACCTGAAATTATTTTTCACTGTTTGGTTGGTCAAATCGGCTAATTTATCTTTAAGACCATCGTTTTCAGAGATTAAGATTGTTGCAACCGGTCCAAGTCCAACCCTAGCAGGACCAAATTTCCATCCAACAATAACTGGGATATCGAACTTGTTGAACTTTTGCATTTCGTTGTAAACATCGTTTAGGGTAACATCCTTAAGCATAACCTCGCCCTGCGAGCGGGAAAAAAGCAGCTCAGGCTGAACAAAGAAACCCATAATTTGCACCCGGGCAAAAAGCCCTGCGTGAAATCCAAGCTTAGCATCGCCCTGCTCCACAATGTATTGGTTTGCACCGTCGGTAATGGTTGCCTTACTAAACTTAACATTGGATGAGCTAATGCCGCCCTTAAGCCCCATTCTAAAGAACTGAGCGTTAGAGAACAGGGAAAGGCTTGTGAGTGCTAAAATAAAAAGTGTTCTTTTCATAGTAATCGGATTTAAAAAGGTTTAATGATCTACTATTATCAAATTGCGTGCTAGATTTAAAAGAGTGGACTAATTAATCGTGCCAATGCTTCCTTGTAGCTATTTTTCAGCGGACGTTTACTCCAGCTTTGGGGTGTAATAACCTGGCTTTGTACCAGGTTGGATAAGAAATTCTCCTCAAGCCTTTCAGTAACCTGATTATCGTAAATGAAAGCCGCCACCTCAAAGTTATCCTCAAAGCTGCGGATATCCATGTTAGCCGACCCCACCATGGCCAGCTTACCATCAATCATCATCACCTTGGAGTGGTTAAAGCCATTTTGGTAAAGGTAAACCTTAATACCTGCCTCCAGTAGCTCGGAAACATAAGAGAGTGAACTCCAGTAAACAACGGTAGAATCGGATTTTCCGGGTAAAATAATCCTAACATCAATCCCACTTAGTGCTGCTGTTTTAAGGGCTGTTAGGATACTTTCGTTAGGTATAAAGTAAGGCGTAGATATATAGATATGCTTATTGGCACGTGTTATGGCATGAAAAAAGGCTTGCATAATACTTGCCCAGTCGGAATCGGGACCGCTTGTTACAATTTGTAAGGGATGGTAACTGGTAACGGTTGGCTGAGGAAAGTAAATATTACGTTCCCTGATGATTTTTCCAGTAACAAAGTACCAATCAATCAGAAAGATAACCTGAAGTGAATGAACTGCCTCACCCTCGATTTTCAACATGGTGTCGTACCACTGGCCAAGCCTTCGGGTACCCTCGATGTACCGGTCAGCAATATTCATTCCACCTAAATAACCAACTTTTCCATCGACCACTACTACTTTTCGGTGGTTTCGGTAGTTTACCCTACTGGTAAGCAAGGGGAATCGAACCTCCATGAACGGATAAATCTCTATGCCAGCATCTTTTAGCTCCTTGACATACCTTTTTGGTAGGCTCCAACTCCCTACATCATCGAATAGGACTCTAACCTTAACGCCCTCTTTAGCCTTTGTTATCAGGATATTTTTAATTCGGTTACCCAGCTTATCGTCATTAATAATATAAAACTCGATATGAATACTTGAAGTGGCTGAGTATAGTGATTCAATTATGGAATCGAAGGCTTGATTACCTGTTTGGAAAATCTCAACCTCATTCTTTTCAGTTAGCAGGGCCTTGCTGTTGTTGAGCAAAAGGGTGATAATACTTAAATGATCAGCAAGCTTATGGTGAATATCGGTTTTAGAGGAAAAGCGGATAACCTGCTTATGGCTTAAATACTCAATTTGTTCAATATCCTGAATCTCTTTACGGCTAAACAGCTTTTCCTTTCTACGGTTTTGGCCAAATACGATATAAAGTAATAACCCAAGTATTGGTAAAGTGATAAGAAGTAAAACCCAAGTGGACGTTTTAGCGGGATCGCGCTTTTCATGGATAATCATTGCGGCCGTAGAAAGCACGGTAATGATATAAATCGCCCATAGTAGCGTAGTTAGGTGGTTTAAAAACGTTTCGGTTAGTATGTTCAAGGCAACCATACCCAAATTTTTCTCTAATTAAGAAAAATTCGGGAAATTATGCAAATAACCTATTTAAAGGGCGAATTGGGCTCTTTTGCCATGTATCCGTATAGAAGCCGATCGATCACAGTTGGCAGAATGCGTTGGGCCAGTACCGATATTTTACCTTCGGTACCCATGATAATATTCCTACGGCGTTTAGCAATTCCATTAACAATAATTTTTGCAACCTCCTCGGGAGTCATCATGTTTTTCTCATCGCGAGGCGACATACCCTGAGGGGTACCATCGGCGGTTAAAGCCGAGAATCTGACGTTAGTAGCTGTAAACCCAGGAGCCGCAATCATTACATGCAAACCGTTCTTGAGATTTTCGATACGTAAGGTTTCCAGGAAACCATGCATTGCAAATTTTGATGCTGAATACCCACATCGGCCTGGTAATCCGTGGAATCCAGCAATGGAACTCACACCTACTACTGAACCTTTTGTCTCAAGCAAATAGGGTAATGCATACTTTGTACAGTAAACAGTACCCCAAAAATTTACATCCATGAGATGCCGAATAACCTTAAGGTCAACATCCTTAAAAAGGGCACGCATGGAAACGCCTGCGTTATTGATAAGTATATCGATTTGTCCGTACCTGCTTATGGCCTGTTCAACTAAGTTTTTACAGTCACTCTCGCTGGTCACATCGGTTTTTACAGGCAGCACCTCTACTCCAACTGAGGATAGTTCAGATGCAATAGCCTTAAGCTCATCGATGTTACGAGCACCAATAACCAGCTTGGTGTTATACTTTGAAAACTCGTAGGTTAAAGCCTTTCCAATGCCCGATGATGCACCAGTAATAACAACTACTTTTCCCGATAGTTTATTTAATGCCTTTGTCATGGTATTTTAAAATATTGTTCAGCTAATCTATTAAATAATGGCTTACATGAGTTTGAATTACTGTTAAAGTGTAACATTTAATCTTTTTAACATAATTCATCAATCTGATAATCAATGTCTAGAACAATATTTACATTTGAAATGAAAGAAAAATTTGTATATTTTAGAGAAAGAGTCTATCTTTGCAACGCAAAAAACAAAAGTAGTTCTCAACAAAATAGGTAGATTCAGTAGCTCAGCAGGTAGAGCACATCCCTTTTAAGGATGGGGTCCTGGGTTCGAATCCCAGCTGAATCACCAAAAAGCCCGATGGAAACGTCGGGCTTTTGTATTAAGGTTAAAGGTTAAAGGTTAAAGGTTAAAGATAAAAAGGGGTAAAAGTTAAAGAGAGCCTCTTCCGGGAATTTATTTGATTTTGCATCTAATGTAAATCAAACCTTTGGCTATTGTTGATACAATTATAATAAACACAAAAGAAGTATCGTAAAGCAAAATCCTATACACAACCTTTTGCTCTCCAAAAGTAAAAAAGGTCGGATTATTGCTAATCCGACCATTTTATTGGTTAGAAATTCATTAGCTTAATTTATTCTGGTTGTGAATATTTCGAAACTGTTTGGCTTAAGCGTAACTTCAAGTTTCCCGTTTTGGATTGAGTACTTAGAATTGAAGTTTGGATATAATACGCTATCACTCATATATTCAGGAAGTTGTAGGTCGATAACTTGTTCCTGGTTCGACTTGTTGAAGATTACAACTACGGTATTGTCAAAATACTTACGAACGTAAGCGTAAACATTATCGTTTACGAGGATGGTTTGGAATGAGCCGTAAACCAGAGCCAGGTTATTTCTGCGGATGTTTACAAGCTTTGTAACAGTTTCAAGGGTTTGTTGCTCAAGGGTTGATAATCCTTCAAACTTCATCATGCGGCGGTTGTCGGGGTCGTTGCCACCGGGCATTCCAAACTCGTCGCCGTAGTATATGGTTGGAACACCGGGAATGGTCATGTTGAATGCGTTAAGCATGCAGAGTTTAGCATAAGCAGTACTATCGCCAACGCCAATTTCGCGGGTCCAACCAGCCTTTTTGGCATCCTCACCGAAACGTAAGGCTCCACCGGCATAGGAAATAAAACGACCCCTATCCTGATTTCCTGAGATATAGCCCATAAGGTTAATCCAGCCAAAATAGCTGAATGTTTGGTGCAGTGCTCCATCAAGCTTAGTAAAGGGGTAGTCGTTGCGGGCAAAAGCGGCTACCGAGGCATCGTAAATGTTAAAATCGAACTGGGCGTCGAGCATGCCGCTGCCAATGTAGCTTGCAATGAGTTCGTGGCTGCCATAGGTTTCGCCAATCTGGTAAACCGGTTTATTGGGTAGGTTAAGCTTGATTTTTTGGGTAAGCCTACGCCAGAAATTCTCGTGAATATGTTTAGTGGCATCGTGGCGGAATCCATCGAGGTCGTAATGGGAAACCCAGAATAAAGCTGAGTCGGTCATGGGTTCATAAACCTCAGGACGTTCCAGGTCGAGCGTTGGAAGAAACGTATCGAACCAAGTTGTAAGGCGATACTCATCCCAGCGTTCGGTGTTTAGTGAACCATCGGGCAGGTAAAGCGATGTAGCCCAGTCGGGATGCTGCTTGTAAAGGGGATGCTCCTGGTGAACGTGGTTGGCCACGTAATCGAGTATAACGTTCATGTTTCGCTTATGGGCTTCAGCAATAAGCTCATTAAGTTCACTCTCAGTCCCAAACCTAAAGTCGACCTTGGAAGAAGAAACCGGCCAGTAGCCATGGTAGCCCGAAAATTTGGTGCGGGGTTGTGGATATAATCCCCATGCCCCTAAGGGGTTTTGAGTAATTGGTGAAAGCCATATAGTATTGATTCCCAGTTTGGTAAAATATCCATCCTTAACCTTTTGGGTAACGCCAGCCAGGTCGCCACCAAAGTAATTTGCCTTGGGGTGTATTTCGGGATCGTTCACCTTGAAATCGTTGGATGGGTTGCCGTTCTTAAAGCGGTCAACCAAAAGGAAATACATGATTTGAGTATGCTTATCGCTACGGGAAAGCTGCGATGGATTTATTACCACCCTATTTCCCTCAAGCGGTATAAGTAGATTGTTCGATTCCCCTTGCTGGTTGTAGGCCCAAATGCGTATATGGGATCGCTTGTAACCTCGGGCATTTTCAGGTATTGTTATTTCGTAAAATCCTTCCTTAGAGGTAATAAATTTATCATCCATTAAGTAATTCTGCCACAGCACAATAAACTTATCTATATTTCCTATCGCTTTAATAAACAATTTATTTCCATCCGTTGAGAATGGAACGAGTTTGGGTAGCTCCTCAGGATTTGTATTGCCAACAACTAACACTGAGTTATACCCACCCATTCCATTATCTTCAAAAGTGGGGTTTGCTGGGTCAAGCATCCACTTGCCGTCAATAACAACCTGGTAATGGTATTTCCCCGGATTTAAAAGCTTAGTAGTTTTATAAACCTTTCCATCGAATGTAAGATTGGTAGAACTGGGATTCCAGTCGTTTATTTGCCCTGCAAGCTGAACGCTTTTTACCTTTTTCCCCTGAGGATCGAAGGTGAATGTTACAGGAAGTTTACGATTTTTCCGAACCAATAAACAGTATTTATCGCCCTTAGCCCAGATAAAAATATATGAGAGCCATGGCAATGACTGATTGTCAGCTTTCAAAGTAAGGTATGCCTTACTATCGGAAATGCTATACTGAAAATGTGAGGGTATAGATACGGAATCAATCGCCTGAGGATCAGGGAAGTAATCGGTTAGGTAAACCAATGTACTATCGCCAGCAAGCTGAATTACTGAAAGCAAATCATGAACTGCCGGGCTGGTAGTAGCATGTTCAATCCGTAAACTTTTTTGGCATGAACTTACTAAAAAGGTTACGGTAATCAATGCTAATAATCTGTATTTCATATACATAATATTTTAAAGATTTACTTCAACTCAATTATCATAGCCGAGCGGGGCGAAAGCTGAATCTTTGCAAGGTTTTCAACCTTATTTCCGGAAATAATATCAATTCCGCTCGTTTTGTTGGAAAGGAACTCAGCAAAGCGAGAGGTATCCAAAACCTTGGGTTGATAACCGTTATGAAGAATAACCATCACGGTTTGCTCTGAGTTATGGCGGAAATAAACATATACCTCATTCTCAGGGATAAAATGGGTTAATTTTCCGTTGTGAATGGCAGTAGCCGTTTTGCGCCAATTCAGGATGGTAGACATGTAGTTCCAGATTTCATTTTGGCGCTTTGTTCTACCCTCAGGGGTAAAAGCCGACTTGGAATCGGTTGGCCATCCGCCAGGAAAATCGCGGCGAATATCGCCATGCCCCTTGGCATCATCGCCGGGCAGTAAAATCTCAGTTCCGTAGTAAATTTGAGGAATGCCACGGGTAGTAAGCAGGAATGCCATGGCGAGTTTTAAACGGCCTAATGCCTGAGAAGAATCGCGCTGGAAACGGCCGATATCGTGATTATCGGCAAAGATGAAAAGTTTATCGGGATTTGGGTAAACAAAGTCGTGGGCAATAATCTCGTAAAGGCGTGCCAGTCCCGTATCCCATCCATCCTTCTCATCAAATGCCTTGTGCATGGCAAACATCAGGGGGAAATCCATTACAATCTCTAGGTTCGAGTTATACCCATCGCGGTTTTTGGCATCCTTTTGCCAGTATGCCACCCAAGCAGGATAGTTTACCCAGGTTTCGCCAACAATGCTGAAGTTAGGATATTCATTCTGAACCGCAGCGCACCACTGGGCCATGAAATGCTTATCACAATAAGGATGGGTATCCATTCGGATGCCATCCAACCCGGCATACTCAATCCACCAGATACTGTTCTGTATTAGGTAGTTGGCAAGGTATGGGTTTCGCTGGTTAAGGTCGGGCATGTGGCCGTCGAACCAACCGTCGGCCATTAGGCTGCTATCGGCAACCGAAGCATGCGGGTCGAAGGTGGTAGGAATGCGGTAGTTTGTCCGTTTGTAATCGGGGTAAAGGTTGAACCAGTTCTTCATGGGCACATCCTTCATCCACCAGTGCTCACCCCCGCAGTGGTTGAAAACCATATCCTTAACTACCTTAATGCCCTGGGCGTGGGCTTTATCAATGAATTCCTTGTAAAGCTCATTGCTACCCAGGCGGGGGTCAACCCTGTAAAAATCGGTAATGGCATAGCCATGGTACGACCACGAAGGCTGGTTGCTCTCGAGCACAGGATTTAACCAAAGCGCTGTTACTCCCAGTTGTTTAAAATAGTCGAGGTGATTCAGAATACCCTGAATATCGCCGCCGTGACGGGCGTAAGGTTCATTGCGGTCAACCTTATCAGTATATCCGCTAACTTGGTCAATTGCAGGGTTTCCGTTGGAAAACCTGTCGGGGTAAACCAGGTAAACCACATCGGAATTATCAAAGCCTTTGCGGTTGGCTGAGCCAGCTTGACGGGCTTTAAGTTCGTAAGCATAAGTTAGTGGTTTACCCTTAGGAAAGGTAAACTTAATATCAATACTCCCTGGCTTGGCATCGGGTTTAACGGTTAGGTTGATGAAGATATAGTTTGGATTTTCAACCCTATCGATACCAACAAGATCGATATTGGGGTTGTTGATAGAAACCTGTGCCGAGGCAATATTTTTCCCGTAAACCAGAAGCTGAAGGTTTGGATTATTCATACCAACCCACCAGCAAGGGGGTTCGATACGCTCAACCG